>JBGMRO010000641.1:0-2644 GCA_048061555.1 Thiohalomonadales bacterium
AAATTTCTACGATTATTAGCGCTAAAGTCTGGTCAAATTTTATCGATGAATTCACGATGGTTATCCAACTAACATAATATTTCTTTCTTCCTACATATTTTCGAAAACGGATAGAATTTTCGAGGATGTGCGTTTATGCCTATCACACTTCTATAATCACTTTAATTTTCGTTTTGTCGTTTGCAAAATAAACAAAAATCCGTTATCAATCACTTCCCCGGCGTTGAGTATTTTGATGTCACCGAAGACAACGGAAAAATTGTACTGGTTCCATTAAAAGTTAGCCGTGCTGGCGATGTGAGAATAAAATTAGAACAATTGGGAATTGATGAACTTCACGTCAAAGACGCGATTGATTGGGCCCGTAAACGTTGACGATCCGAGCTGTATTTGACACCAATGTAGTTGTTTTCACCCTGTTATTTTCCAAAGGCAGTTTAGCGTGGCTGCGCGAAAGCGGGTCACAAAAGAAATGTATTC
This sequence comes from Thiohalomonadales bacterium, assembly GCA_048061555.1. Classification (GTDB taxonomy): domain Bacteria; phylum Pseudomonadota; class Gammaproteobacteria; order SZUA-152; family SZUA-152; genus JBGMRO01. The sequence continues at coordinate 481 of JBGMRO010000641.1, forward strand.
CGATTATCTCCGCCTTTAAAAAAACCAACCCCGAAAACTAACATCAAATTCAACAAACCAGTCATAGATCGAAGCCAAGCCGCCTTTTAATTTAACCGGAGCATGCCAACTTTGGAACTCCATTTTTATTTTAAATATATTTGTACGTTCGCCTTTTTTGCTGCTTTGAGCAAATCTCTGTCCAAAGTTGCTAGCGGTAAACCTTCGCGTAACGCTAATTCCAAATAAGATGCATCATAACTTGTTAATTTATAAGAACGAGCGATACTAATTATTCGAGAAAAAGCCTGGTGCTGAGTCAATGAATCAACGTGAATAGGCAACAACTCAAGTTGAATAAGAAACGTTTCACTATCTCCCTGATTAATATCGGAGCGCCGCTCAGCACCTAGTAACACATTGCTTACCTCCAAGCGCCAGAAGCTTGGTACAACTGCCTCAACATCTGGAAGCGATATTAATATATTTTCAGCATATTTCTGATCTGATGTTTTAGTGCTAGATAGTAACCAGCGCATAGCGATAGAATTGTCTAAAACAAAACCTGTCATGCTCTACCTATCTCGCGCAATTGTTTTAATACGTCGGCGGTTATCTGCACTTTTGGCTTTTCAAGCAGGTTTGCAACTGCCTGAATTGCCTTTTGCTTACTGGCGGCCCGACTAGGAACTAAATCGGCTACGGCCCTGCCTCGATTGGTAATAGTAAAACTCTCACCTGCCTCCACACGACGTAGTATTTCTGGCAATTTCGTTTTTGCATCGTAAGCGCCTATTTCTTTGCTCATCGAATATTCTCCTTACAAATCTATGTAGACTAGTATACTGGTCTAAATATACAAATCAAGGCGAGCGACCACGTCACAAAGTTACTTTGGGTTGGCACAACTCCCGAGCTGAAACAATAATTTAGCCAACAACTATCCTGACACAGTGGGTTACGGACAACGGCCCATGACTCGGAGTCTCAGTAGGTCGCTACCCCTTATCGAGTAACGGACTTTCACCGTTTATTTGTCGCCAGCGCCGCTTAGCGCACTGGGTGTGTAGATTTCTTATCGCGCGTCTTACACATTACTACCTTGCATTTTAAAACCTTAACCTTTATTATGCATGGTATGGAAAGGCATTACACCAGTCTGCTGCATGAGCTATTACGTCTGTTTCCCTGCGTCGCGCTCGTCGGCGTACGTCAATGTGGAAAAACCACCCTCCTACAAAAACTAGCGCCCGATTGGCGCCGTTATGACATGGAAAAAAGTGACGACGTCGAAGTCGTTACACGCGATCCAGATCTTTTCTTTCGCCTAAATCCTGAGAAAATTGCCATTGACGAATGCCAGCTTTTCCCTGAACTATTCCCCGCACTACGAGTTGCGATCGATGCCAACCGAAACCAGCCTGGGCGTTTTGTCATTACCGGCTCTAGCTCTCCAGAACTGCTGCAATCAATTTCCGAAAGTCTAGCTGGCAGGATAGCCATTATTGAGATGGCGCAATTATCTCCAACCGAGGCTCACGCCCAACCACCGTCAGAACTTTACCCGCTAATTGTCGAACAAAAACCAACCGAAACATTCCTACAACTCCCGGCCAGAATTTCATTGACCGAGCAACACGACTACTGGTTCAGAGGAGGCTACCCCGAACCATGGATAAAAAATCAACCCCGTTTCAATCGGCTATGGATGCAAAATTACCTGCAAACCTATATTGAACGAGACATCCTGCGCCTCTTCCCGGGTATCAACCGGCAAAAATATCGCTTGTTTATACAATTACTGGGAAATCTGTCAGGAACAATTATTAACTACTCTGACATCGCTCGGGCACTTAGCGTCTCGCAACCAACCGCTCGAGACTATATGCAAATCGCCCATGGCAGCTTCGTCTGGCGCAACATACCTGCGTATGAAAAAAATGCAAGCAAGCGAATAGTCAAACACCCCAAAGGTTACTTGCGAGACAGCGGCCTACTGCACTTTTTACTACACTTAAGCAAACCCGAGAACCTATTGACACATCCTCAAATGGGGCATTCTTGGGAAGCAATGGTAATAGAAACCATACTACGGGAGTTAAATGCACAAGGCATAACATACAACTACTATCACTACCGCACTGGTGGTGGAGCAGAAATAGATCTAATTCTAGAAGGCGAGTTT
>JBGMRO010000642.1:0-2641 GCA_048061555.1 Thiohalomonadales bacterium
CTGATTTGTTGTTCCTTGAGATGGGTACCGCATTGTAACCAGAGATTTTCTTCTATAGGATCGTGTACAAAGATACTACATCGGTCTACATTGAGGGCCTTGGGGATAAGCTCTACAAAAAAGGTGATCAACTTGCGATCACCAGTTTTCAACCAGGCCTGATCGATACGCGCCTGCTTAAATTTTATTTCGGCTAATTTCTTCTCTAAAACCTTTGTCTGCATGGCCATGATCGTCGTATTGAATTCGGAATTCTTGCTTTGAGATAGTGCTTCATTACTTTAGCTTGAAACCTTAACTTGAGACCTTAGTCACGTAACAACTCCGTCACAACGGCACACCAGGCGAGTCCTAAGTTGCTACGATTATAGCCACCGCCACCGAGGGCAAGCAATCGACCCTGACAGTGCTTATTTGCCAAGGTCTTTAATCGATTAGCCACCATGGCGTGACTCGTTGCCGACAAACGTAACTGCGTGATGGGATCTCCTGCTAGGCTATCGGCGCCACATTGAAAGATAATGAGTTCTGGTTCAAATTTATCGATAAAGCCTTCCGCTGTCGACCAAAATTTATCGAGTGTCTGGTCCGTGGCTTCGGGCGGCAGTGGGACATTCAGTTTGCAGCCCCGTGCCGCACCCTTACCTGTTTCCTCGACCGAACCCGTACCCGGATAAAGCGTGCGGCCATCTTGGTGAAAATCGACAAAACACAGGCGTGCATCAGATTCATATGCATAATAAACGCCGTCTCCATGATGTGCATCGATGTCGACGTAGGCGATACGTTGTAAATGGTATTTATGATACAAACGTTCAATCGCCACGCCGATGTCGTTGAAGACACAGAACCCAGCTGCGCTATCACGACGTGCATGGTGCAAGCCACCAATAGGCAAGAAGGCCTGCGTACATTCATCACGCATAATGCTATCCACGGCATTGACAACACTACCGACGACAAAGCTCGCCGACTCAAAGATGCCCTGCACCGCCGGGGTATCCCCTTGGTCTAAAAACCCCAGGCCAAATTTTGACAAGGAACGTACTTTTTCCACATACACGTCAGTATGAAAATGACAAAGCGTCTCGATACTGCAAGAATGCGGATCACGGAGTTCGAGACCCGTAGAGACATGTAAGCCTTGCCGCTCAAACTCCTCCATAAAGGCATCATGCCGATCAGGCCCAAAGGGATGATCCTGCCCAAAACCATAAGCAGCCAGTTCTGGCCCGCGGTAGAGAAATAACATAGAAATTCCGTGATTCGTGATTCGTAATTCGTAATTCGTAATTCGTAATTCGTAATTCGTAATTCGAAAATATGACAAGTATTGCGGTCTTTTGAATTTATTTTTTACGAATTACGAATCACGAGTCACGAATTACGAATTAGTTTTTATAAAATTCGCTTAAAACTTTATACAAATAGTAAGCGTCATAGCGGCCGGCGAGTTCTCTGATGGAATGCATTGCAAAGGTGGGCACACCTACGTCGACGGTTTTTACCCCTAAAATAGAAGAGGTAATAGGACCCAATGTACTACCACATGCCATGTCGTTGCGGGTTACGTATGATTGAACGGGTACTTCGACCTTGTGACAGATACGTCGAAATAATGCCGAGGTCTCGCTGGTGGTGGCATATCGGTGATTGCCATTGACTTTAATGACTGGGCCTTCGTTGAGTATCGGGCCATGATTTACATCGTGTTTTTCAGGAAAATTAGGGTGTACACCATGGGCATTGTCTGCAGATATAAGTATGGAACGATCCATAATTCGGGCGAAGTCTTGGCTGGTGCCCGCGATACGTTCCAAAACAGAACGCAAGAAGGTGCCTTGCGCACCCGCCGCTGAGACACTGCCAATTTCTTCGTGGTCATTACAGACCAAGATACATGAAATATCTTCGCCCGACTCAATAAAGCTCATCAGACCCACATAGCAACTCAATAAATTATCTAACCTGGCTCCGGCTATAAAATCTTGATTGACACCGATAACAGCAGGCGCTTGTGTATCATAAAAACACAAATCATAGTCCAATACCTCTACGATCTTACTCGCCGGATCTTCATTAATCATATAATCATATAACATTTCTCGGAACGTCTTAACGTCGGAGTCTGAAATATGCATAATCACTGGCGATAAGTCTTTTTGCTTATCTATACTGTGTTTACTATTGGCATCTCTATCCAAATGTATCGCCAAACTCGGGATTGTTGCCAACGCATAACCAAAATCAATCAATGCATGTTTAATAGATTCATCAGAAGTCAAATAACTGACTCGACCGGCCAAGGACAGATCACGGTCAAACCAGGGGTTTAACAATGCGCCACCATACACTTCAACGCCAAGCTGAAAATAGGAGTCTTTGACGATCTCTGGATTTGGCTTAACCTTAAGACAGGGGCTGTCAGTATGTGCTGCGACAATACGTAGACCTGTCTCCATCGCTACTGCAGCGCCCATGGTAAATGCTATCAATGACGAGTCATTTCTGATAACAAAATAACTTCCACCGGCACGTAACTCCCAAGGATCAGATTCATACAGACGCACGTAACCCGCCGTAGTCAATACGTCATTAATGTGGTCAACGGCATGAAACGGGGTGGGTGATTTCTTAAGGA
>JBGMRO010000643.1:0-2631 GCA_048061555.1 Thiohalomonadales bacterium
GTTCCCCTAGTGGTTATCATCTGGTTGCCATGTAAGACTCGTATGTCTTTGTCCCTTTAAATGATTGCCGTTGCAGTGGAGGTTGTTTTCAAGCACAACTCTCCTAAAAATTTGACCAAAAGATCAAAAATTTAGAAGTTTCATGATCACCGCAGACTGCATCGGCCCATCAAGGTCAGCTCTATATTAGTGTCTGACTGTGGTATAACGGCTCTAAAAAGCCCCTGAGAGCGGATACCACCACCACACTACCTGACATGACAGAGTTAACTTACCCATGTCTTAGGCCGTATGGCCTCTCTTTACGCTTGGCTGTGCTCAGTACTCACGGTAGCCGAATTTTGATAGTGCTCCCCGCCGTTACAGTAACTCCCGACAGAGCAATACCAGATTGATAACGTAATCATTCGCGAGAGACTTGACTTCAGGGGGATTCGGTATGGTAGAATTGAATTACCGAATCGATCTGCCTGGTAGCGTTCTCGATTCTTAGGCCGCTGGTTCATCTAGCGGCCTTTCCATTTATACTGCTTTATTCTTGTTCGTCTGTCAACTTATTATTCCGTGTTACAATAAATCTTATTGAAAAAACACCGAGGAATAAACTATGATCTCTAATGAAAAAAAAGACGAACTTATCGATGCTCTTACTGGTAAAAAAGTAACCAAAGAAGGAATTCAAGCTAGAATATCAGGAAAAGAATTCATTCTTATCGGTGAAACAGTAACTGTATGCAGTATTACATTAGATAATGGCTTCTCTGTTCGTGGCGAATCAGCTTGTGTTGACCCGTCAAATTACAATAAAGATATTGGCGAGAAAATTGCCTTTGATAATGCCTTTGGTAAATTGTGGCAGTTATTCGGATTTCTTTTAGCCGAAGAAATTTATTGTAAATAGACCTATAGAATAACCAGATATATAGTTATCTGTAAATATCTGGTTATTCATCTGTCAATCGCTTATTTGCCCTTGGGGCTTCGTTCCAGGCTTCCACTGCTAATTTGTAACATTCTGTACTATTTTCAGGTAATCGATCTTTTTTGAATTCAATCTCCCATGCACCACAACAATTTTTCGCGCTAGCATGGGCCCAACCACCTCGATCATCCTCAGCGATATCTAGGCCATATGGCGTTTTCCCACACGGGCAAGGCTTCAGTTTTTCTATCATGATTCTATCCCCGACTCAGGAAACCTATCGAAGTATGTGGTTTTTACTGTGCTATCCTCTGCTACCCTGTCTACGCCGCGGTAAGATAGCAATGTACCGTCATCCATAAATTTGATTAGCTCCCCGTCTAACAGTCTGCACGTATACACATTACCCCTTACGCGTATTATGTGACCGTCAAACACAAAAGCCATTTTAGACGTTACTCTAAACAAACACTCAGAAAACACACCCGGCCAATCTTGTTCGAGCTTTTCTTGCAGTGTCATATCATCACCTGTGATTCGCGCCAATCTTCAAAGTCTAGCGACGTGTCGCTTTCGGTTAAGTAGCCTCTATCTACGATTCCAAGAGAACTAAAATCACCGCTTGTATCCCATGCCTGATTATCATTATTTCTCCAAATGTCTGAGGAAAACAGATAGATTTCACCATCCAAGTCAGCTGAAATGCTTGTCCATATATCTTCGACGTCGTATTTCTTGCCTAAAAATTCAATTGTTTTCATATCACCTTGCCTGTTTGTTTACCTTAAATCCTGCGGCCCTTTTATGACCACCACCGCCAAGTTTCTCTGCTATCTCTGATACATCTAAACCCCCCTCTCTACTTCTTAGCGAGTATGTTTTACTATCCTCGGATTCCCAATATACAGCAGCAAACGGATGTCCATCCGAAAGTTCCCCCGCAACATCAGATGCTAAATAATAAGGCGCATTTACTATAGGCACATCATAACCGCCAATATTTTCCATCCAAGCATGTTTTTTTGTTTCATCAACTCTTTTACGCTGCATTCTAAGTAATGTAATGCCGTTACGCTCTAATGTGCACACATCTAATGCATCCCACTTTTTAAAATCTTTCTTTTCTAAATTTAATCCCTCTGATATTTCCTTGCTCAGAGGTATCTCGAATTTCCATAGATCCCTATCTTGTATATAGTAAAGTAATTCAGGAACGTCTATTGTATGATAATATTCCCACGTTAATACTGCACCTGATTTTTCCATGTCGAAAATACCATCAATAAGACCATCATTAATTAATGGTTGTATATTACATTGTGCGGTTTTATGGTGGTCGATAACTGTGACTTTTTTTGCCCTTTTAATGATTTCATGCATTTTTCCAAGCTCATACGAAAAATCAACAATTATCACATTTCTATTATCAACTTCCGGTATTTCCTCTTGATATATTCCAGGGTGATATTCTGTATCTTCATCGCCAAACTTTTTCCATACCGCATATGCTGCACCAAAACCATCATTGCACCCACCGTGATATATACATAAATTTTCTGACATTTGATTCCCCTTGCCTGTTTTTGGTAAATCGGTTAACATTATTCCGCCTATTGTGATTATACCCGCTGCGTCTCACCTTCGTATGCGGGTATTTTTTTGACATATTCTGTCACTTCAACTAATATCACGTCCATGGTACTTATTCA
>JBGMRO010000644.1:0-2626 GCA_048061555.1 Thiohalomonadales bacterium
AGTTCATAGGCTTGTAAGGTATCGGAAGACAAATTTATACCAGAAAAATAAGACAATAGCAGCGCAAATGATGATATCCAGGGCCAACATTGAAAATGTAAACTAGCAAACGGTAGTATCCAGACCAAATACCAAGGGTTTATCACCGGTGACAACAAAAGTAAACTGCCTATCAAGATATCGCCGCGTATATTCTCTGTTTTTTCTGATTTAAACAAAGTGTAGTAATAAATTAAAACGCTTAGCAATAGGGTTACCGCGAGCCCTTTCGCAAGATAGGCGGGTAGAAATAGGCTGAACACGGAAAAAATGGCGGCGTTAAATTGCCAATTGTTACCAAAAGAAAGCAATCCGGAGAATAAACTGTCGTCGAATGCGAAGGGTAAATAAAGTATGAGCACCGTGCCTAAAAAGAGTAACCATTGTGCGAGTCGAAAACGGGTCAAAAAATATATTGCAATCAACCAGGCGAAGGGTTTGCTGCAGACGCTGAATCCTAAAAATATGGCCGCCATTCTGGGTTTGTTACTAATGTAAAAGATTGCCAACATCAAGAAAAATACACCCAGTATATCTGGATGTGCCGTAAAGGCGATTTCCTTAATTAATAGCGGGTTCCAGGCGTACAGAAGGACATACCGAGTGTCCACCATTTTTGACAATATAATGATGACGCCGATATGACATAGACTATAGATTATCTTTAGGCCGGTAATATCGGCGGGAAAAAAATAGTGCGAGACCCAAAAGCTATATTGCAGCAGTGGGGCGTATATCGTCTTAATATCTGGGTAATTTATTTGATTGAGTAAGTTCTGATACCGATAGGGAATGGACCCGTCGCTAAAATAATCGGCGGGTGCATGTAAATAAGGGCTGCCTTGTTCGAAGAATAGGTAACCATCCCAAAGATATCGAAAATAATCGTCTTCGAATTGTGGCGGTGAAATAATCCCTAACACAAGGAAAATTACGGAAAACAATAATATGATAAATAGGCTAGGTCGAATATGTTTTTTAAAGCAATAAAGTAAAACGCCGCCGTAAACGACGAATGCCAATGTTATTATGCCTAAAAAGCGTGTAATGCTCAGTGGGGGTGACAGGCTCGAATAGTAAGCGAGTGCAACATAAATACTACTGCTCAGACAACCCCACAGTATGATAGGTCGTTGTTTTAGTAGGAATATGGTTGATGAACTAATTATGGTCACGGTAGTCCAAAGTTAAACGAATATTGCAGTATGATATTTTGCTGAAAATTTGGCATAAATCCATTAAAATTGCTAGTGTAGTGACCTAAACTAGAGTGGCGTAAGCTAGAATGATCTAAACTGGTGGTGCCTAAGCTAAACTAGAGTAGGTCGAACGTCTTACTCTGTTCTCTAGCAGGGCGAAATTCTTTTTTTAAGACATATTATGTAGCGCATGGACTATCCGACATCAAGAGGAAAAAGTATGAACCTATTTAAAATTTTATTATCCGCAATATTTTTACTCACTTTATCATCTTTCGCATTTGGATCAGGTTCTCATGATTCCGACAGTTCCGCGAGCAGTGAATATAACAAAGGTAAAAAAATTGTCTATAACCAGTTATTGTGTGATTCCTGTCCATTAAAGAGCGCGGAACTCGACAAAGCTGTCGCTAAGGATATAGTAACGAAATTAAACGTCGGTGATGAAAGTCTGGGTAAATTCGTGCAGTCTGATGTTAAATTGGTCGTATCTTATCTACAAGAGCGCTTTAGTCTATAATCAAAACACCATTACTTTCAACGGCATATGTTTAAAGATAAACGGGTCTCGGCCATAATACCTGCACGTGATGAAGAGCGCTCCATCGCTAAAGTGGTGGCTGGCTTGTTAGACTTACGAGATGCAAAGGGAACATGTATATTTGATCACGTCATTGTCTGTGATAACGGCTCAACAGATAATACAGCCAACACAGCGCGCCAGGCGGGCGCTAATATCGTGGTAGAAAACAAACCGGGTTATGGTGCGGCCTGTTTAGCGGCGTTGGCCGTCGTGCCTCGTTCTGATATTATCGTTTTTATAGATGGTGATTATTCATTCTATGCTGAGCAAAGTCTCGCGATGCTGGATGCCATTGATGCGGGTGCCGACCTCGTTATTGGTTCTCGTGCCTTAGGAAATATACAGCCGGGTGCCTTGACCCTGCCTCAGCGTGTCGGCAATCGTCTAGCGACCTTACTGATTCAATTGTTGTGGCAAACACCGATTACCGATTTAGGGCCATTTAGGGCGGTGTCTGCTAACGCCTTAGCGGTTATAGATATGAGAGATACCGCATTTGGTTGGACGGTGGAAATGCAGGTAAAGGCTATTCAGTGCTCTCTAAATGTAAAGGAAATTCCGGTGGATACACGTCCGCGCATTGGTATATCAAAAATTAGTGGCACTGTGAGTGGGGTCGTTGGTGCAGCGATTGGGATTTTTGGCACAATTTTTAAACTTTGGGTTCAGGAGAGGCGGAAGCTAAGGCTGTCACATCAAAAACAAAGCGATTTGTAGTCGATGTTTGGTAATACGAATACAATATATTCCTCTAGTTTACGGCACAATATCGACGTCAAATAGTAAACCTTAAGCTACACCCTAG
>JBGMRO010000645.1:0-2625 GCA_048061555.1 Thiohalomonadales bacterium
TCGAAAATTTATTAGCCAACGTGATCAAGCGCGTATGTGCCTTATTTCTACCCAATTGACGGAAGACTCATTGCAGTTAAACGCCGCTGGATTAGACCCATTATCGATTGATATGCGACGATTACATACTCTATCGTCACAAAAAATAGAGGTCGTTGTCTGGAACGATCGTTGTAAGGTATACGATTGTGGCGACGTAGCGGCAGAATGGTTGTCCCAATTTTTAGAAGTTGAATGTCGTTTGATGTACTTTCCCGATGATGCTATTCGCCCTGTTGATCCAGCGTATGCGGATAAAAATGATAAAACGGCCTTTAGTGATGGTTTTCCCATTCTATTGACATCCGAGGCGTCTCTTCAGGATCTGAATTCTCGACTGAAAAAACCAATCGACATGCGGCGATTCCGGCCCAATATCGTCGTGAGCGGCAGCCCCGCTTTTGACGAAGACCAGTGGCGACTCGTCACAATAGGTGACGTTACCTATCGAATGGTTAAACCTTGTGCTCGCTGTGGCATACCGAATATCGATCCAAACTCGGCGGAACGAGGAGCAGAACCGAGTCGTACCCTTATTCAATATCGTCGACGCAACGGAAAGATATTCTTTGGCCAAAATATTATTGCCAACTCGTTGGGGAATATCAAAGTTGGCATGCGAATTAAAATTGTAGAAAGAGTCGAAAAAATAGAATAACCATTTTACAGCGGGTCATCGAATTATTGCCAACCATGGGCAATTAGCCGGCGATGGTGGGGTTCGGTAGCAAACAAGACTTGCTAGATTACGGTTGCGCCCACGGCGACTAATATTATAATCTATAATGTCTATTTAAAACAAGGCTATACGCAAACTTACCGATGCTTATTTGTTGCCGCGATAGCATCAATGCGACTATGTAGTCAAAAAAAGCCTTTTATGGCCGTTATACTACATCAGGAAGGATCACTATAGTGCTATAGATAAATTGCTTACACGATATTCCTAAAGTAAAACGGTTGGACAGTCGAGCGAGTAAGATATTGGTGTCTAATAAACATAATCCTAACACATCACCTGGATCTCTGAAGTCCATGCAAACTCTTGATGTACCTAACAAATATAAAAATTCGCTGATCGTCAAAAAGGTGACTAGGCAATTTTATAAAGCACTTTGCATCAATATCTTACCTGTTTTTTTCGAGACCCAGTGATGTGCTAGGATAATGCGAACCAAAATACTTAGCATAAATTTTTCGTCACTCCGTTATCGCATTGCAATAATGCTGGTTATGTTGTCAACGATATTAGTCAGTTATATTCTTTGGGAAACCCTTTCATTTAATGCTGATCAAACCAGAAATCAACTCAATGAAATCGATAAAGTTACTGTAGATCTACTCGCGGATCTTGCGCGCATATCTCTTTTTTCAAGAGATTATGATTCTATACAGTCGCATGTCATGCGGGTTAGCAATGACCTGAGAGTACAAAAAATCTATGTCGCTAGATTTAATGATATAATTATAGCGAGTACGGACCTAGCCATGATTGGTGAACCACTACCCTTGCTTTCAAACGACGGTGAAGAATATTGGAATCATCGAGAGTTTGAGGATCAAGGCTCAGTGCATGTTCAATTCTCTAGTAATAAGCAGCAAGTTATCACCAACGAAACGAGAGCGCTCGGATTAAAGCTAGGGGGTATCGGGCTATTGATAATTGCATTGGTGGGTACGATGTTGGGCCACATATTGACTAAGCGTCTTTCCGCGTTGACGGATGCAGTCAAAAAATACAACATTGTTACTGAAGAGATTACCATTGACAAGGAATTGTTAAGTAGCAAGGACGAAGTTGGTGAATTAGCACGAACATTTAATGTTATGCATCTGCATATTATTGAATACATCGACAAAATTAAAATGGAAACAGAGGAACGCCTAAACGCGCAGTCCGCCAATGAAATTAAAAGTAATTTTATGGCTAATATGAGTCATGAACTTAGGACACCGCTAAACGCGATTATCGGTTATTGTGAATTGCTTATGGAATCGAAGTCTGGGCGGGAGAAAACTGAGTTTGACGACCTATTAAAGATCCATTTATCCGGGAAACATTTATTGAGATTGATTGATGATATCTTGGATCTCTCAAAAATTGAAGCAGGTAAAGTCGCGCTCGACTACAGTGTAGTCAATGTAGGCGATTTGCTTAGCGAAGTATCGAAATCGGTATATCCTCAGTTGTTAGAAAACAAAAATGAACTCATTCTGAATATTGACGCTGAACTAAGCCCTGGGATTTTTGATGAAACCAAGTTACGTCAGGTGCTATTGAATCTGCTTAGTAACTCCTGCAAGTTTACCAAAGCGGGTTTGATCAAGCTTGACTTATCACCTGCGAAAATTAAGGGTATTAACTATTACGTAATATCGGTGAGTGATACGGGAATCGGGATGAAATCACAGCAATGCGAAAATGTCTTTAAACCGTACACACAGGCAGATTCCTCGACGACAAGAAAATTTGGCGGTACCGGACTGGGTCTTACTATTTCCAAAACTTATTGCGAGATGATGGGCGGAAATATTGAAGTGTCGAGTGAATATGGAAAAGGATCAACGTTTACTGTTTTTATTCCA
>JBGMRO010000646.1:0-2624 GCA_048061555.1 Thiohalomonadales bacterium
CATATCAAAACCAAGAATTATATTTTACGTAAAATGGTAGAGAAAGGCGCATGGTATTGCGATCTAATAAAGAAAATTGAGATTGATACTGAAAATGTAAGTGTAGAAGATCACGATAGTGATATATTGACCATTTCCACTACGGTCAACGACGATATAAAAAAATACAAAGTAAGAATACGGGCAATCGACGCACCAGAACACAGCACGGTACACAAAGGGGCACAAGTACAAGCCTACCATAAGCAATCCCACGATTTATTAAAAAACATCGTGGAAGATGTGAAAACGAATAACAACACATTATGTTTGCATATACGCTCAGACGAACCTATTGATAGCCAGGAACGTATACTAGCTAAGATAACCTATAGTAAGGAGACAGCATGTGAAGACAGGCGTAACAATAAAAATAACTCCATCGATATCGGTCTGGAAATGATTAGTAAGGGTGCGGCCTGGCACTTTAAACGCTACAAATGGGAACAATCAGAAAGTGATCGTAATTGTTATGCCTACGCTCAAAAATATGCGCAAGGGTTACTTAGCAAAAACGAATTCGAGGATTCGAAAAATCTCGATATCGCAGGTACTAAGATCAACTGCGGGTTGCCTGAATTTAAAGACAATAATTTGCCTTTGGGGTTGTGGGTACAATCAGAGAATATACAAGCCCCCTGGAACTGGAAAATGGCGAATTTAGACAAGTATGAAAGATACGACATAAACCCGTATCTACCCAGGAAGGACGAAGAAACGACAAAAAATAGGTCCGGTGGAAAGACGCCTACGGAAAGTAATCTTGATAGTTTTTTCGCAGCTCCAGATTCGAAAAATAAGACAGCAAAGAGTAGTTCCTGGGAAGCGGCGATATTAATCGGCTTAACCGACGCTATTTCCGATCTCGCAGAAGAGAATATGATCGACTGGTTTGTGACTGAGGTTCTCGAAGATTTATGTGATGCGAAATCGATGCAGTATTTCCCCAATATTTGTAAGTTTAGGACTAACAACGAAGATGTCATATTGCGCTCAAAGACCATGCTTAGAAATGCGATTCAACGTGACATAAACGACCTGCCTGCCGTAATCGCAACAAAACTATTTCAGCGTGATAATCGATACCAGGTCGCTCACTGGGTATATATACTCGGCGGTCTCATCAACAATGTCCGCAAAGGCGGCGATGCCACGTACTTGATCGCAGGATTGGCCGATGACCCACAAGTCCGAGGATTTTGCCGCGATGAAAATCGACATGCCTGTTCCTTGGTCCTGTCTGGCGCCATAATGCAGGCGTATATCGCGGTGCCATTCTATGAAACTAAAAAATATCCGCGATGGCAGTCCTGGCAGGTAGCATTTTTAGAAAAATTGGAAGATAAAATTAAGAATGAATTATATGAGGTTTTTGGAAGTTGTACTACACAAGATTCCGCTTGTCTGCATTTGTTAGCACGAATAAAAGCGCTAAAAACTAAAGGTGAATTGGGATTAAGCCCCTATTTTAAATTGCGTCGTTTTGTCGATACGATAAAAATAGAGACCACCCAACTCGCGGAGATCGAAAGCCGGCCAGAAAACCTGGCCATTATATATCAAAAGGCCTTTATTATTAGTGATAACACACTAAAGGCCATCAGGGTGGTTAACGGTCTATTTGGCAGCGAGCTGACCTGTAATCAAACGAAAAACCCGTTAAAATTTTGTAAATCGAAACAAATCCTCGCTGACCTTAGAGACAGCAAGTTCACCAGGACCACACAAGCGATTGCGGGCTTTTTTTCGGGCAATTATAGCCAAGGATACATTGAACTCCTGGCGGCTATCGAAGAGTATGAAAAGATTGTCGATAAACAGAGTAAAGGAAAAAAGGACAAATATTTCCGTTGGCCAGAAAAATTACGTACGGATACGGAGAAATTCTATCTTGAGCAGGAGTCCTATAAAAAACTTGCCTATCTGTACGACTCAACGTTTATAAGCACCGATAATGGTGCTGAAATTACCTGTACTAAGATCACCGATGAGAATGCCGTCGATAAAAAAGTTCTCTATTTACTCAAAAAATCAACGAATGAACACAATTGTCTAGTTTCCGACGTGAGCAAAGAAATCACAGCCCTGTGCGAAGAGCAAGCCCCCGGAGAAAAAAATGATCGAACCAAATATTTAGTAAGTAAACTATGCTCTCCCTCGTCTGAACTAATAGATCAAGAAAAACTAAACTCCTTTGGAAAAAACCTCAAAGACACCAACTATGCCGCGAATATACTACGCAAATATATTTCGGACATTAAAGGAGAAGACCTCGACACTGAGGTGGTCTACGACGCAGGAAATGAGCCAGCGCCGATTAATGCGGATTGTACCGATATTATAGCTAACCGTGATGCCAGTAAATTCGCCGAAAATATCTTCAATAAGCTCAATGAATATAATTCTTGCTTGAACCAATGGGGTGAAGTCGACAAATTAAAGGCTGTATGCACTTCATACAAAGTAGAGAATGACGGTTCGAGCAAACTAATCATGCAACGTATATGTACCGCGTATTACAATTGGGAAAAAGTAGGTAGCGATAATTTGAATTCCCTCAAGACCAGGATTCCTTTCTTGATTGA
>JBGMRO010000647.1:0-2605 GCA_048061555.1 Thiohalomonadales bacterium
CGTAGGTGTAGCCTAGCGCGGTTAAATTTGCGACATTATTGTTATTCACGCTCATACTGCCGATCTTAAAAAAAGAGTATTGGTCCCCATGATCTGACCACACGGCCGTGCTGAAGGCTGAAAGCACAAGAAGAAGGAATATTTGTTTATGCATTATTATAATTATTCTTGGGACTAGGTACTATTTTGACCTAAAAAACCAAATTGTATCATCATATTCGTAGAATATTTTAAGTTTTTCGAAGATTTGCTTTATGTCTTCACCGATCGTTGTAGACTACGCTAACTTTCTATTTTCTACCTGATCTTTGGCGTATGCTAATCTCAGGGGCGAAAACTGACAGGTTATAACATTATTATTTTCCTGCAGATAACCATCGAAATTTGAGCGAATATTGATCATTTAATGGTAATATGTACCTGCTAAAATTGATGGCGACAAAATATCAACATTCAGTACTTAACATGCTTTTTTGTTATAAACTATTACGCTCTTCAGAATTTTGGCGGTTAATAGGAAAAATATTGTAAGTAACGTAAATTGCAGTTCAAAGGGAATATTTATATAACGATGCGTCAGTTGATTGGTAAACAATTAGATCGTTACATTATCGTCGATTCTATAGGAGAGGGTAGTGCAGGATATGTCTATGAAGCTGAAGATGTTGAGCTAAAACGCCGTGTTGCGATAAAAATTCTAAAACCAGAACGCTGCACTGATATTGACTCACTTGAACGCTTTAAACGTGAAGCGCGTGCTACCGCGAGCCTAGATCATCCAAATATTGTAAAAATACATGATGTTGGCCAAATCGACAATCGTCCTTATTTAGTGATGGAGTTAGCGAGAGGCGACACCTTAAGCGACCTTTTAAATTTTGGTCACGAATTTTCCATAGACCAGATATGTAGCATCGGAATTCAGCTCGCAAATGCGATGAGTTGTGCGCATACGAATGACATAGTCCATCGAGATATTAAACCCAGTAATATTATATGCACACTGACATACGATAATATCCATGTAAAAGTTACAGATTTTGGGATAGCGTACGCGGTTAATGCAAATATAATGCATAAAACTGAGCAGGACGTTATAATTGGCACACCGTCGTACATGTCACCAGAACAATTTAATGGTGCAAAGCCAGACGGCAGAACGGACCTATACAGCATTGGTGTCTGCCTTCACGAATTGATAGCGGGCACTTTACCTTATGCCGGTAAAAATCAATTCGAGCAAGCCCTTCATGTGGTGAAACAAGAACGGCCCGCACCACTGTCATCTTATCAAACTGGTACACCCGTTGTACTATGCAAAATTGTTGACAAATTATTAGAAAAAAAGAAAGAAAAACGCTACCAAACCGGGGAGTCGCTAGCGAAGGCATTAAAATTCGTTCTCTCAAGATATAAAAAGAATAAACTACGTAATCCAATATCGATATGTGCGAAAGTCACTGCATACACAACGAGTATCGCGTTTACAGTTACTTTTGGAATTATGGTTATCGTTCACATTATTTCCTTACAATATGAAACGAACAATATCATTCAAAACACATTAAACTACGGCGATATATTTGCTAAACAAAGCGCCATTCCTATTGCTGAAGAAAGTTGGAGAGAATTACGACTGCTTGTTAAAGGGGTGGGAGATACGGGGTCTATACTTACACTGACGATTATCGACAGCAAAAATACCATACGCGCTAGTATCGATGACAATTTGCTCGGGACGAAATTTATAGTATCAGACAAAGCTCAGTTATATAGACAGACAGGGGCCATCTCGATATACAAGAAAAAAACAGCAATGAAGTTATCCATCGCAGGTGTTCAGTTACCTAATAAATTATTGGAGGTATTAGGGTTAGATGCGTTTTATACTGCGAAAATCCCTATTTATTACCAAAAAAACTTTATCTTTGGATATGTGTATATTGCTATTGATCAAACAAATGCAAATATATTGGCGTTGAAAACGCGACTTTATATGTTCGCAGTCGCAATAGGATTGATTATTTTTATTCCAGGTATGTTATATCTCGGACGTAAGGTTAAGCGTCCCGTTCGGACGGTAAACAGATCTTCAAGTCAAATAAGAAGGACGCATTTCACCCAAGATGACGACCTAACGTTAATTAATGATAAAGAAGAAATAATATCCAAAATTAGTGAACTAGTTGCTGTCGCCGATGAAAATAAAACAGTACTATATAATCAAAACGCAAAGCAATTGTAGATAGGTCAGCAAAAGAATATCGTCATGTTGCGTTCTAAAGAAAAACATTCAAGCAAAAGGGTATGATTTTTACTTTACAGGGTTTTGTAACTGATTTTGCGTCGATGAATCGAGGATAGCACCTGGGTAAGTTTATGCTACCTTGGAAAAATATCGACGTTAATCGATGCAGCATGATAAGCAATGCTACATTCTGTAAAAGATGCAGAATAAGCTATTACTAATAGACGGACACTAACTAGTTGTTGGCATATAAAGGGAAGCTATTATGTTTTTTCGTCGCATTATCATTTCAGCGGTATTCGTCGGTATTTGTGCAGGTATATTCCTCACCATTCTACAAAATATGCGCCTGTTGGA
>JBGMRO010000648.1:0-2603 GCA_048061555.1 Thiohalomonadales bacterium
ATGACCATTTTTGAACGCTGAGATGAAGCTTTACCGGGACTGCATGAGTAGTTACTTATTTTGATTGAAAAGTAGCGACCTGCCCCGTTGTTTTTTTCTTGGTTTCACAGGACAATGAATCCATATCCTCACTCCAGGAATCAAGTTGCTGCAATAAATGTTCAAATTGGCGTGGTAATAATGATTGGTAGATGTCAAACAGCAATTTTATCATTTCCCTTTTACCTATTTCGCGTTCCCAGACATAGGACTCTGTCCATAATCTTTCGGGATAGTGCATCAGTTCAAACAAGGATTGTGCAAACTGTTTTCTTGGCTGCTTTTGAGTCAAGACTTCGCGCAGTGCTTGCTGCCATACTAAACGTGAACCCACCCAGCCGGCCGTTCGTTTAGTAGCACCATAACTCCACAGACGTATGGCTTCGATCTGTTGCTCGGTAAGTTCACCCGCCCATTTTTCAAGGCGAACCTGCATTGTGTCCAGTAATTCGAGCCGTAGCTCTGCATAAGGTAGATCCAGGTAATCGTGTTGATATTCGAGATTTTGCTCCGCCAGGTTTTCGAATAACTCATCGACTTGTGATGGCTCAATATTAAATAATACGCTGTCCGCGCCATGACCAATTTTTTCCGTAACGTCTTGCCAAAACGTCGCCATCGTTAACATATAATGACTAATTTTTTCTTTATCGATAGTACCATTGGCCACATCTGAACGGATATTTCTGAGCCACTGGGCATATTGATTTACGGCGTTTGCACAGTGCCAATCCAAAAAAATACGCAGCTCTTTGTCTAATTCTTTACTTTGCTTTTCATTCAGAGAGACATAATCATCAATTTTATAGGGGACTATCCAATCTAAACGCGAATAGACCATTTTTAGACCGCTGCACCCCGCTAAAGACAAAATTAGGATGACAACAAGTATCGTTGAAATGGTAGATCTACTCATGCAACCCCATCATTAATGTCGCCAGTTTTTTAATCGATCTTTCAGCTACGTCGTCTTCCACTGCCCCACAACTTAGGCGAATGTGATTGGTATACTGGCTTTGTACGGAAAACAAGATACCCGGCGTAATCGCAATATTATGCTCCATAGCGGCGTGATACAGTTTAAAGCTGTCGACAGTTTCTGGCAATTCTACCCAAAGCAGAAAACCCCCTTGCGGATCAGATATTCGAGTACCTTCCGGAAAATATCGCGACACCCACTCACGTAGACGACCCATACGATGACGGTACACCATTGCGGCATGTCTAATATTACGCCGATAACTTCCTTTCGCCAACAATTCCGCTAAAGCCATTTGTGGATGAATAGCGTTGCCTATATTGTCTAAAAATTTAAGATAGCCTATTCTTTCCATGAGTCGGCCGGGTAGAATCCAACCTACTCGTAAACCAGGCGCAATCGTTTTTGAGAACGAAGAGCAATAAATCACGTTTTGCTCTGCATCATAAGACTTTAATGCTCTAGGCCTGTGATTAGTGTAACTCAAAACACCATAGACATCGTCTTCGATTAATGGAATCTGATGGCGAGCCAATAACTCCACAACGCTTCGGCGGTTCTCGACTGGCATCATAGAACCGGTCGGATTCGCAAAACTTGGCATAAGTACACATGCCTTAAGGCTTTTTTTTTGAATTGCGACTTCAAGGGCGGCAAGATCAATACCTAGCGTCACATGTGTGGGTAGCTCCAGGGCCCGTAGGCCCAAGGCCTCGATAATCTGTAATATCCCAAAGTAGGTGGGTGATTCTATGGCGACACTATCTCCCGGAGTTGCTACCGCACGCAAGGCGAGATTCAGTGCCTCCAGGCAGCCATTGGTGATTATGA
This sequence comes from Thiohalomonadales bacterium, assembly GCA_048061555.1. Lineage (GTDB taxonomy): Bacteria > Pseudomonadota > Gammaproteobacteria > SZUA-152 > SZUA-152 > JBGMRO01. The sequence continues at coordinate 1,850 of JBGMRO010000648.1, forward strand.
TGTCATCACTATGGCAGCGTACACCAGCATCGTGCATGAGTCGCACGATCTGCTGTCTCAATGGACGATAACCGGTGTAGTCGGTATAGGCGGCGACGTCAAGATAGTGTCTACGAGCACAACCCGCCATTGTCCTGGCCAAGGAAGAAAGTGGTAACAAGCTAGGTTGTGGTACCGCAGCACCCAGCTTTATCAATCGCTTTTGACGCACCTCACTGACTAATGACATTGCCATTTCAGAGACATTAGCTTTCATGGACTTAAAATGCGGTCGACTGACTTCCGGTGCAGTAATCTCGCGTATCACCGGGTTTTTTGCACGATATCCAGATTTGTGGCGTACACTCGCCCAACCCTGATCGTAGAGTAACTGGTAGGCCTGCACCGCCGTCGCCAAGCTCACTGCATATATCTTGCAAACTGCGCGCAACGACGGTAATCGATCACCGACCGAGTAGTCATCACGCTGAATAGCATCAATAGTATCTTGGGCGATTTGTCGATATAAATAAGTCTCGCTTTTTGCTTTCTTTTTGCCTGCCTTTATTGCCATATCCCCTTACCTGAAAACTTTACGGTCTGTTAGATGCGCTAGTCCTACCCACCCGCTCAATCTGTTCTGGTCGATTTTATCATAATCTATATCTGTACTGTATCCAATTCTGAAGATATTCTAGATTTGTAACTAGAAGATCTTCAGATTCGTAATTCGTAATTCGTAATTCGTAATTCGTAATTCGTAATTCGTAATTCG
>JBGMRO010000649.1:0-2590 GCA_048061555.1 Thiohalomonadales bacterium
TTATAGGGTTGATAGAGATGGTCCGCAGTTTCAACCAGGTATCCCCTAAAATAGATTACGGCACTACTGCTAACAATGATAACGATGAGCAGGCCTACTAAATGATGCCCACGTACACTACGTACACCGGCTACCGTCTCTTTTCGACCGCTTATCATGGCCCAGATTAGGTTCTCACGGTGTAGCACACTTTCGACGATTACACCCCCAAGATGCGCCACCACCACGGCTAACAAGGCCCAGGCACTAACTTCATGGATATCGCGCGCGATGATGCCTACACCATAGTGTATGTATCCCGCCAAGGGACCATGCCCTTCTTCTCCTCCTAAGGTAAGCACACCGGTAATACTAACGACTAAGGCAAGCAGCAGCATTAAAAATATGGCCCAACCGCCAGCGGGGTTGTGGCCGATATAGCGCATAGAACTACCATTTAGCAAAGAAATTAGATAGACCGAGACAGATTTCCAGTCATGCGCAAACGAGACAAAACGGGCAAAGTGAGTGCCGATTACACCCCACACGAGTCTAAAGAGTAATAGACCCAGAAATAGGTAACCGGAAAAGACATGCAGATACAGAAATCGATTATCGTCGTGGGTAATCCAGGCGATGGTGAATCCCGCGACAAAAAGCCAATGGAATAATCGAGTAGGCAGGTCCCAAATGACAATGGGCAGCACGCGTCTTTCTGCTTGCTTCACAAAGCTTAATCCGTTTTTAGAATGATTGTCCGCAGGGATAGGGTAAGCAGCTTATCCTTGTCGGCTAGCATAACGGTCATCAAAATTTATAATCGGGGAAGCCAGGAATTCGCACAGTATCATCATCAAAATCTGCATCGTTGGCCTTTTGGTGGCACTTGTCACAATAACTTAATGATTTTAACTTATTGTCTGGTTTAATGATGTCTTCGACGACCTTGCGATGCTTATTCTTGATGTAAGGTGTTTCGGTTATGCGCAAGGGTGAACCACCTTCACCTTTATAGTTATGCATCGTGGACATGATCTTTTTAGAACGTTTGAAACGTGATTTTTCCGCAGAACCGGAAACCAGTACGTTGAGTATGTGTAGACGGTCTGTCTCTTCTAGTTCTGCATTCTCCTTGAAATGATTTTCCAGACCCTTAGCGCTCAATAATTTTTTCCACGATGCCTCTGGTAACCAGCCGGGTTGATACGGAAAATGGCAGGCGCCACATTCCTCGAGAAACAATTCGTCGGTCACAGGGACGATTTCCTTTTGTCTCTTAAATGTGAACAACCAAGACCAGTAGCCTTGTTTCTCGGCTTGGGCGATGCCAATGCTAGAGAACGATATGGCCAAAACTATAATGAAGCTGTAGATTCTTTTTTGCATGATTATTTTCCGCTATCTATTGGAGCGAGAGAAAAGTGAGAATGTCGCCCTTCTCCTGGCTGGTGCACTCTCGACCGAAAGTCCACTTGCAATTACGTTTAAACCATTTTTTAATTTTTTTTAATTTAGTGAATCTTTTTTTGTTGACCGAAAGCGCCATCGGATCTATTTCTTTTTCGGTCTTAATGTGTTTTCCTATCTTCGTGAGATCGTTGGTATGACAGGTGTGACAGGTACGCTTTTTACCGTCTTCGTCGACCCTGCTATTATTCCACAAGGTCTTACCTCGAGCGGCGTCGAAGCTCAAGTTTTCTGAACCTTTATACAAACTTAGGGCCTCATTCAGAGCCGTTTGCGCGTAAAGCGTCTCGTTCACTAAGAAGACTGCAAAAATAATAATGGAGATTTTTGTCGCTAATTTCCGCATATCTTGAATTCCTGTATTTCAATCCCTGTCAATGAGTATTAGGGTATTGGTGAAAGCTAATCGCTAAAAAATTGTTGGAAAAATGTTATAGATAATCTCGTAGGTCTAATCGAAAATTATTCGTTAGAGCGTTTACCAATTGTACTTAATGCCGACTAACATGCTGACGGCGCCTAGGGCACCGTAAGAGGCATGGGGTACATCGGGACCGATATATGTCGCCATTACAAAACCGAGGGCGCCAAGGCCAGCTAATAGGGCATGTTTATTGTCTGGGTCACCGCTCGCGCTCATGTCCAAGTCATCCCAATGGTACGCAAGCCCGGTACCTACCGCGGCCACACCGAGCAGTGCAGAGGCTTCTGCGAAAGTTTTATGTGGACCCGTGTCAGCCTTAGGTAGGAGTACCGTTATCAGAGCGGCGGCAATAGATCCAATGCCCAGGTATTTGTGAATTTTGTTGGCCGTAAACATGTGATCCTCATAGGGTGGCTCGCTGCTATCACTATTCTCTGAGGCCGTGGTTGTTGACGTTGCACCATTCGCAGACTCTTTTGCGGAGGCGAGATATAATACTGAGCCTGCCGGGTAATAAGGCATGAAAGACTTTGGCGTGTCAGACGGTAGGCTAATGTCGAGAATGGGGGTCGGTGCGGATTGTGTATTCCTTTGCTCGCTATTGTCGGTGTACGCATAAGAAGTATCGGCGTACGCATAAGAGGTGCTAGCAAGGAAGGATATCAAAAATATGGTTAAGGTTCTAAACATTCGCTGCGCTCACTGATAAGGGTAATCTGA
>JBGMRO010000650.1:0-2586 GCA_048061555.1 Thiohalomonadales bacterium
CCAAGGCTAAAGTAGCCAAAGAAAAATCAGAAGACAAAGAAGCCCCTGAGTCCAATATTTCTGTGATTGCACAGCTTAGGGTACTGGCCGCCGGTGTAAACTACGAGGGCGCCACCAGCAATACGGATGACGTTAATATAGACCTTTCTAGGATCACACAAGCTGACAATCCGATAGGTATTACTATCAATAACAATGACTCAACGTTACTCACCCGCGCCGCAGCCATTTCAGAATTGTCCCTAGGTTATAGTACACAAGTCAACTTCGGCAGCTCCGAAAATTTTTCGGTCGGTGTGCGTGGTAAATACTATCGTGTCGGACTCGCTCAAATAAACCAGAGACTCAGCGGTGTCATTGAAGGCTCAGAGCAAATCTTTGATGCCCTCAAGGACGCGGACTATACCGATTCCGAAGACTTTGGACTCGATATCGGTATTATCTGGTCAAAGGCCAACTATCAACTCGGGGCGAGCATAGAAAATATCAACGAACCCAGCTTTGAATACAATTTACTAGACCTTACAAACTACAACCCCAATGGACGAGTGGCAAGAAGACTCAATCGGGTCATAGACTATACCATGGAGACATTGTTTAAATTTGAAGGCTCACTCTATACCGACAATCAGGCCATCGCCTGGAATACCTCGCTCGACGGAAATGGGATTAGCGACCCATTTGGTGACCAGTATCAATGGTTTTCCACCAATTTAAGTTTTAATATCAATAGTTGGATTATACCGGATGTACGCGTGGGCTACCGAGCCAATTTAGTGGGCACCGAACTCACCTACGCAACGTTTGGGCTTAGTCTGTTTAAGGCTATCCTAACATTGGATGTAGCCTATGGTCTTGAAGAGGTTGTTTTAGACGGCACTGCAGTACCACGTAGTTTTGCTGCCAATATCGGTATACAGGCATCTTTCTGATACACAGGACCTCTACGCCACCGCCTTTAGTTTATTGCACAGAGTATCGACTAATAAGTTGTGCTTTTTGATTATGCGATCTGGCAAATGCCCTTAGAATTCCAGATTAAGCTGCGCAAAGCCGCCCTTTTCTATTTCGTCTTCCACCACCGACACATTGACTTCGATGCCAAAATAATTAAGCCCTAGGCCGGCAGTTTTCGTCAGGAGCTTGTCACCGATACTATTTTGCCGCAGCCCGAGTCGCACATGAAACCCCGAGAACAGTTGATACTCGAACCCTAGTGCGGCGTATTGCGTCTTTGCTTGGTGAGGGAGTGCAGCGTTCTCGGTCAAATCGGCATCGATCTCCCACAGTGTTTTTCTACTCCTATATGCAAAACCAAAACGTATCAAAGGCTTCACTAGATAATAATCGCCACTGTCCCCATATTCACGCTCGAAGCGAATGATATCTTTGACCACAATACCCACCTTCCAGACACCGAATTCTTTTGCCAAACCAAAGTCGAAATTGACTGCACCGGTACGGGCCTGGACCTGATTAGTATCTAGGTTCGCACTGCCCACCATTACCGACTCGCTGTAACCATAGGCCTGAATTAGACTCAGCCTCAGATTTACGCCTAACAGAGTATCATCGGGCAAGAGGTAGGGATCATGTAGTAGTGTCGCTAGAGAAACGCCAACCTCCTGAATCGATATTGCACGATGTTCCACCTGCGAATCGTAGGGATCTTGCGCGGTAGTACCGTCTGGATCTCCGACCGTACCCACCTTGACCTGCGCCGACTCGTAGTTTATATCTTTAACAAACGCCAATGCAGCAACAGTTTCGCTAGGGACCACTACCGTTATCGCGGTGATGTTTGATTGCGTAAATGTATCTTGCTGCAACATGTCCAAACGAGCTTGCGCATCCGGAATACTTAAACCGGGGGGCGGAGGGACGTAGTCTTTCTGAAATTTTTCTAAATTTTTGTCAAAGTCATCAGCTATCGATTCGGTTTCCGCGACAGAAGGTAACATAATGATCCAGTCGTAGTCTTTGTCATTGGTGGCCATTAAGGCGGGGTTTGAAAAAGGCGCATTGCGCACACCTGTCGCGACACCTACGCCGCCCATTGATGCCGCCCGCGCATCCTGAAGGGGAAAGGGAAAGGCCTGCGCTGTGCGCATACCCAGTAGGCTTATACTTAAAATTGTCACCATAAATACAAACGCCACGAGGCTAAATGAAGCTAGTAATACCCTTAAATCGTCAAAACAACTCGATAAATGACTACTCACCATTGAATCGCTATACGACAAGACGTGATAGAGATTACCGGGATATGACTTGCACATTTTTTGTTTTCGTGCATCTCTAAGCTGCATGAAGAAAATCCAACAGTGCATTTAATCCAGAATAATTTAACGCTACATCTGCCTGTTGTTGCACGATCTTTTTTGCACGGTAGGCAACCCCAAGGCCAGCGGTATTTAGCATTTCTATATCGTTGGCACCATCACCGACGGCTATCGCCTGGCGTACGTTAATATCCAACTGCACACAAATTTCCTCTAGAAAACTTGCTTTACGACTTGCCGTAACCACTTCACCGCTCACCTCACCCGTTAGCCTGTTATTTTTGACTTCCAGTTGATTGGCAAG
>JBGMRO010000651.1:0-2575 GCA_048061555.1 Thiohalomonadales bacterium
GCAAGCCACATAGAATCCGTCACCTACCAATAGTAGAAGATAAATGATATACTTTTCACGTCACGCGAATATTTATTCGCTAATCGAGTTTTTTAGTGATTCAAATCGCTTTTGCTGCATTACCACTGAATGGAATGCGGACAGTAAACATAATTCGGTTATTTCGAGGGGATACGTGCACTCGACGACGCCAATTTCAGTACCAATCCGACAAAGTAAGGAATTTCATCTGATGATGTGTTTTTAGTGAATACTATTAACGTATACCATCTGCAAGCAACGAAAACAGGGGCAACTATGGGGGCAACATTGAACAAGCGGAATCTTAATAACGATAAATTACAGTGAGTTATATGTATTTTTCGGTAGTCGCCGCCCCACCAATTTAATACAGGTCAACACCTTCATGGGAAGGTGGTTGACCTTTAAAACATCGTTTCAATCAGCGTAGAGCCCCATAATGCCCACCTGCTGGATCATTGCTGGCCCTAATGGCGCTGGCAAAACCACGTTCGCATTGAAATTTTTACCCAAAGGGAAATTCAGGGGACACCGATAACATAATAACTTAGTGTTAGTTAAGTTATCGGTGTCTCTTAGTGTCTTGTTGCGTACAAAGACGCCATGTGGGCATCAATCGCGTAAATTCTGCTGCTCCTTCAAGTTCACTGTGCAGGTTCACCCACCGTTCCAGGTCAAATGAATCCCGGTACAGACACGCAAGCCAATCAGCGAGTCGTATCGCCGCCCACACCTCAGTGCCGCTCGTATGCGGACTAGTAAGAGTAAGCCCAGCGCTGTACTGATATCCGGCCAACACAGTAACGTCGTCGTAGCCCCAGCGATGAAGTGCCGTTGCCGCTGTGCCGGCACGAAATGTCGTGTCTTCGGGAAGATTCACTTCGGCAGCTGACACGACGGTATTCAGTGAGGCCGGTAACTCTGAAAAGTGGAGGTTGGCAAATAAGGCCTGCACGTGCGTCGCGAGTTCGGGTGTATTAGCGGCGTGCCAGAAATTGAAGACGAGGGTTTGTCGCGGTTGGGTAACCTCGGTGACCGCATGGTATGAATCACGGTGAAGCACAAAACCAAAGGCCTCGTTGTAGCCAGGATTCACCCGGGAAACCACTTCGCCATCGGACGAAGCGAAAAGTTCTAGGATACCGCCGTGGTCGGGATGCCATTGTTTATTGAATTGTACGACCAGTCGCGCGCTCTCGTAACCCAGCAGCGGACGGTCGCTGTGTATACCAATGGCTTGTCCGGGCATCATCCGTTGAGCTGTGACTATAATCCGATTCACCAGTGGTAACCCGGTAATCTCGCGCATTCTACTGATCACTTTGGTCAGAAACGCTGCTGGAATTTCTTCAGTAACGTCACGCAGAGCACACTGGTAAAACGCGGTATCTCGATGCTGCCAATCCCCAGCAGGCAAAAACACTCGCTCAAGCATATCACTCTGCGCCACTGAGAATGCGGATCTCACATAAAAATAGGGGAACGGGTCACTATGATGATGGGGATGTAAGATCAATGAATAAACTTTTTTAAGTGAAATTTATGGGTGCCCCATTCTTTCCTTTGTTTCTAAACACCCTGAATCCCGGCTAAAATCCGACCGGGATGACGATACCGAGCTGGCTTATTGTTCTAAGTCAGTGCAATAATACGTTAATGATCATCCCCCACACAGAACTCGCGTCAGATACCTTACAAGCACTCATCGAAGAATTTGCCACCCGTGAGGGTACGGATTATGGTGAACTAGATTTTCCTCTCGAAAAAAAAGTCGAACAAATAATACAGCAGCTTGAGCGAAAAGAGATATACATCGTTTACAGTGAGTTGCATGAGACCTGTACACTAATCACCAAAGACACGCTCTGACAAGGTTGGCCCCGATTACCTCTTCTCATTCCGAAGTATACAAACGAGAAACTTAGTTGTTCCAGCTTGCCAACAACGTCCCCCTGTAGTGGTCCTGATGCGTGAATGCTTTAAGGAGTTATCGGCATGTTTCTCTTTCGTTTGTGACAAAACAGAGTTTTCATTTTGGCCTAAGTTCTTGTTATATTTAGCTCACCTTTGAGGGTATCGAGGTCAACCTGCTCAATATTTTTACCTGCCCGAACTTGTTTCAACGCGGTTGCGGTTATTTCATTCGGAAGCGTTACCTCAAAGGGTAAACCGCGCCGAGACACCACCATGTTGGTAAATATATTCACCGCCTCAGAATAATTCAACCCTAAATGCATTAGAATTTTCTTGGCTTCGCGCAACTTATCGGCATCGATACGCAGACTGGTTTGAACTTTTTGTGTTTGATTGGGCATAAGCCTACTCCTATACTGACTAGCTATAATTGTATACCATATGGTGTATATTGCAAGAGAGTATGAGTAGTATACTGCGCTTAATTTCATCGAATCAACAGCAGCTGTATGAGCTATATCGTTTTTTTAATGTGATTTTAAGCTTATGCAGCATCAAATTGGTGGATGTGGGGATAATGCGGTGGTTGAACGCTTTTTTGGAAGCCTCAAGCACGACTGGATATTTAAAATTGCTCAGC
>JBGMRO010000652.1:0-2572 GCA_048061555.1 Thiohalomonadales bacterium
CAATTACACGAACTAAAAACGCTGTACGCAATATCAGATATATATACTCCGTCAGGGAAAAAAGCGCCTCGACAATATGTATATGATTACATCTCCTTATTGTGCACAACAAAACGTGGTTTTTTAAAAGAATTTCGTGCAGCTGTTCGTTATATCGACAAGCTGTCTACCAGCACTTATAAATCGACTCTTTTTATCAATCTTTCTGAAAGTGAGCAGCAGAAACTTATAAAAGATAAATTACTCACTAAACACTTGGCAGACTCGAGTTTAACATCAAAATTATATCGGCGAGTCTTAGCGACCCGAAGCGAGCGCTCATTTCATCACTTCATATCAAAACAACTTAAAACTATAATTTACTCATCCTCTTTGGGCTGGCAAATAGTTGGGTATGATCATTATCAAGGCACGCCAGCAGCTAACCCCTTTGAATACACAGACCCCCCTATTAATTCATGAATAAGCCAAGCAATTCTTACGATATATGCATCATCGGCGCAGGCTTAGCAGGCGCTCTCGTCGCTTACGAACTAAGCCGACGGGGTTTAAAAGTTGCACTACTCGAAGCAGGACCGCTCCATAAGCTCAGTGATCGACCACGTCAAATGCAAGATAGACTCAAAGATTTTAGCCTGAATCCTTGGGCTCCTGATACTAAGCGAGATCATTTTACAATTGGAGGTGAGGTAAATTATGACTTAAATGATCTTCGAGTCAAAGCTGTTGGCGGAAGCACGCTTCACTGGGGTGGGCTCGCATTACGGCTTCATGAATCGGACTTTCGAATGAAATCACTATATGGTATTGGTGAAGATTGGCCAATTAGCTATACAGAGATTGAACCTTATTACGGCAGAGCAGAATATGCCCTCGGCGTTGCAGGCATTGCTGACAACCCCTTTTCTTCACCGAGGTCCACTGATTATTTGTTGCCCGAGTTCCCTTTTAGTCACACCGATTCTATATTTAAACGTGGATGCGATAAGCTCAATATCAAAATGCACCACAACCCCTGGGCCCGAAACTCCAAGCCTTATCAAGGTCGCCCTGCGTGCCTGGCATTCGCCACTTGTGGTACACACCGTATTTGTCCAATATCCGCTCAGTACACTGCTGAAACTCATGTGCAAATGGCAATTCAAACAACCAACACAACTCTTATTACACAAGCAAATGTATATAAAATTGAAACAAACGCCGCTGGAAAAGTAATATCTGTTTTGTACTCAACACAAGATAAAAAATCTCATGAAATAACAGCAAAACAGTTTTTATTAACTGCCCACGCTGTTGAATCTGCGAGATTATTATTGCTATCGAAGTCGGAACACTTTCCTCAAGGGCTGGCAAATAGCAGCGGCCTTGTTGGTAAATACTTCATGGAACACCTTGGCGTACACGGTTTCGGTAAAATAAAAGAAAAAGTTTACCCCTATAGAATTGGCTTTCATACCGCCGAATCTCACCAGTTTTGCAACCCGTCAAACAGAGACTCTCTAAGCGGAATAAAGCTTGGATTTTTAAACAACGATGGTCAGAGACCTTATCAGATAGCCAGGCAAAGTAGCCTTTGGGGAGATGAATTAGCAAAAGAGGTTCAAGATAAATATGGCCATCATATCGGCATCTATGCGCAGATCGAACAATTGCCTGACATTCGCAACACCATTGACTTGGACCCCATTGAGACAGATTATATTGGTAACGCGGTACCTCGCGTCACGCTTTCAATTGGATCCTATGAGCGTCATTCACTTTCCGAAGCAAAAATATTGGTCGCAAAAATACTGGCGGCTAGTGGTGCAGAACAAATAGAATTTAGTGACTTTTATAGCTTTGATGCTCATCACATGGGCACCTGCCGCATGGGGAACGATCCAAATTCATCTGTCGTTAATCCATTGCTTAGAGCTCATGATGTCGACAATCTTTATATTGTTGGCAGTAGCGTCTTCGTTACGGGAGGTGTACTACAGCCATCGCTAACAATTGCTGCTCTAGCAATTAGAACTGCAGAGCATGTCGCCTCTGTTTTTCGGTAAAGCCAACTACTCACTGCTCCCAGACGGCCACACAATAGCCAATCAGTGGATATGATTTCTATCATGGCTTAATTTTAGAAACAGTTTCTTTATGCCTCCTTTAAAATAAAGCCATCGTTTCCGCTTATGCGTATCATTCTTATGAGCATCTATTTTAATAAAACTTGCTGGGAATACATGCTCTAAAACACAAATGTTTTCATGCAATTTTTTATCTTTTATAAATAATTCCTCATCAGGCCATTTATAATCGCTAAACCATGTCCAACATTTATTTTTTACATATATATTCTTTATTTTACGGGCTAATTTTTTATTGGTTTTTATAGTGATAAATTCTGAACCGAATCCTGGCATGTATTGGTTCATCAGATAAACCGACTTATTACTATAATAGTTAGAAACCCAAAGATTAAATTTTAAATGATCTTGCAGTTCTTTAAGTACCCTGTAAACCTGGACATGCTCTTCGTGGCCGTACTCACCCCACGGGTTATGTGTAATAACATTACGATAACCTTCTAATT
>JBGMRO010000653.1:0-2567 GCA_048061555.1 Thiohalomonadales bacterium
GCACGAATTTTTTAAAGCGCAGCATAGACCACTATGTGAGCATTTAAAAAATACGTGCAACGCAGATATTGGGGAAATAGACCGCTTGTGGATGGGCACTAAGTTAGATTTGCAAAAAATCGAGTATCCCTTCTGCCGCTGTGCGACCTTCAAATACCGCCGTGACGACGAGGTCCGAGCCGCGCACCATATCGCCACCCGCAAAGACCTTGTTATTACTGGTTTGAAATGGGAAGGCCTGCTTCTCGGCCGCCTTAATACGCCCAATATTATCGGTATCGATAGAAAACTGTCGCAACCACGCAGGCGGACTGGGTTGAAAACCAAATGCGATAATGACTCGGTCGGCAGGCACGATGTGTTCTGAGCCAGGGATAGGCTCGGGACGACGGCGGCCATGTTCATCGGCTTCACCGAGCTGTGTGTTAATAAATTTTACACCTTCCACTTTGTCTTTGCCCACTATTGCTAGGGGTTGTTGGTTCCAAAGAAAATCTACACCCTCTTCTTTAGCGTTTTTGACTTCACGCTTTGAACCGGGCATATTGGCTTCGTCGCGGCGATAGGCACATGTCACGCTAGTGGCGTTTTGGCGTATGGCTGTGCGATTGCAATCCATGGCGGTATCACCACCGCCCAAAACGACTACACGCAGTGCTTCCATATCGACAAAATCATTTGGATCTTTCGCTAGCTCTAGTTGTTGCTCGATATTTGATATTAGATACGGTAGGGCCTCGTAGACGCCAGTCAATTGTTCGCCGGGAAGTCCACCTTGCATATTTTTGTAGGTGCCCATGCCTAAGAATACGGCGTCATGTTCGTCCAGGATTTGCTGAAATTCGATATCTTTACCGACGTCGGTGTTCAGTACAAACTCTACCCCCATATCTTCGAGAATCTTACGGCGATGGCGAACGACGGATTTTTCTAGCTTAAATTCGGGGATGCCGAAGGTCAACAAACCGCCGACCTCTGCATAGCGATCATAAACGATTGGCTTGACACCGTTACGAACCAAAATATCGGCGCAGCCTATACCGGCGGGACCGGCACCAATAATCGCGACACGTTTACCGGTTGGCGTGACATTAGACATGTCGGGTGCCCAGCCCTCGGCGAAGGCTTTATCGCTTATATACTTTTCTATGGCACCAATAGTCACCGCGCCGAAATCGTCGTTTATGGTACAGGCACCTTCACACAATCGATCTTGCGGGCAGACACGACCGCAGATTTCGGGTAGGGAATTAGTTTGGTGTGACAACTCAGCCGCAGCGCGGATATTACCTTCACCGATCAATTTTAACCAGTTCGGTATGTAGTTATGTACCGGGCATTTCCATTCGCAATAGGGGTTGCCGCAAGCTAGGCAACGATCTGCCTGTTGTTTTGCATCGTCGGCCGTATATTGCGCATAGATCTCTGCGAAATCATGAGTGCGTTTATCGGCTGATTTTTTTTGCGGGTCTCGACGCGGGACCTCGACAAATTGAAAAGTGTTAGCCATAGATCGTTTCTTTTAGTATGCAGTCAAATTACGGTTAGGTTTAGGCTGCATTAAGCGGCCAGTGTATTTTCGATATCGCTTAATAACGCGTCCAGATTGAGTGCCTTAGGTTTTACCAATAGCAGTTTTTCTTGCCATTCAGAAAAATTTTCCAGGATATCAAATCCACGTCGACTATTTGTTTGTTCGACAAACTCAGTGACGAGCTTGAAAAAATAGTCCCGATAGCTATCCATACGGTCGGTGTTCATGGCTAAGACTTCGATGAATTCCATATTGCAACGTTGTTCAAATTGACCGTCTTCGTCGATGACTAAGGCTATGCCCCCGGTCATACCCGCCGCGAAATTGATACCGCTTTTACCCAACACCGCAATCACACCACCGGTCATATATTCACAGCAGTGGTCACCGACGCCTTCGATCACGGCGACCGCACCGGAATTGCGTACCGCAAATCGCTCACCCGCGAGGCCAGAGGCAAATAGTCTTCCGCCCGTTGCGCCATAAAGACAGGTATTTCCAATAATGGTGGTCTTGTGGCTCTCGAATATAACATTGGCTGCGGGTCGTATGATCAGATTACCCCCGGCCATGCCCTTGCCGACGTAGTCATTGGCATCACCGGTCAATGTCATATTCAAACCGCCTGCGTTCCATACCCCGAAGCTTTGCCCGGCCGTGCCGGTCAGGCTTAAGTGGATAGGTTTATCTTTCATGCCGTTATTACCGTAGCGTATGGCAATCTCTCCCGATATTCTAGCGCCGATGGATCGATTGGTATTGTTGATCGCATAACTAAATTCACCGCCGCGCTGGTGGGTAATAGCATCAAGCGTATCATTGACCATCTGCTCGGCCATCTCACCCTTGTCGAAGGCTTCGTTTTTAGTGACCTGGCAATAGTGTGGCTTACTGTCACCGATGCCGCCATCATCTAGTAGCGCGGTCATATCGAGTTGTCTTTGTTTGGGTGTGTTGCCTTCGAGTATCTTCAATAGGTCAGTGCGGCCGATCAAGTCTTGCAGCTTGGTAATGCCTAGCGCGGCAAGATGTT
>JBGMRO010000654.1:0-2555 GCA_048061555.1 Thiohalomonadales bacterium
CCATCGCTCGCCGATATGGTGGCGGCCCAAGGGTAATCGAGAGCACCGGTATTCAGTGAAGCCGTAAATGTGGTGGTGCCCAGATCGTGAGAATTTATACCTGTAAAATCGGCACTAGTTGCCGAGAGTGACAACGAAGCCTTGGTAAGAGATAGGGATATCGGTAACGTAGCGGTGATCAAATCACCATTGACCTGCGATTGAAATTCGATTGCACCGTTATAATTTGCACTAGCCAATTGGGATGCATCGACTGAAAGCGTAGGTCTTGATTGCGTGGAAATAGTCGCAGAAACCATTCCACTAAGTCCGTCTGATAATAGCCATAAACCGCCCTTTCCATCATCAGCGGTTATTGTCATATTCCATGGATATGCATTTTCCCCGGTATTAAGTGATACTTCGAGCGAATTTGCAGGCATTTCAGCACCATTGATACCGGCGAAGGCGATTTCCGTCGCAGAAAAAGATAGTGTCGCTGGCGTTAGACTTAGATTAACATTAATCGTGGTGCTGCTCACTCTACCCGCCACCATAGCACTCACCTTGACTGAACCCGTGTGGTTACCACTGGCGAGATTAGAAGTCGTCGCCTCTATACCAATATTCAGTGGATCGACAGTGCCACCGGTGGTAGATCCGCCCACGCCATTGAGACTTATCCAATTTTGCTTAGAAGTCGCAGTCCAAGTGATCGCTTGTCCATTGTCGGCTGCTAGATCTATCAGACTCGGTGTAATGGTAGTACCATTGATTGCGTTAAAGATAATTTCAGACTGACTCGCGACTAGAGACGGCGTCGTTATAGTCAAACTTACCCCGACCACGACTACAGCGCCACTATCCGTATTAGTGATGGAAATTTTACCGTTATAATCTCCAGTCGCTAAACCTGTCGGCTCTATGTTGACGGTAATATCTGCCGCACCCATGCCGGACGTTTTGTCCACTAACAACCATGCACCATTGCTCTCTACCGTCCACGGTATAGAACCACCACTGATCCCAAACATCATGGGATTTGGCAAGGTTTCATTACCGAGTAAATAATCGAAATTCAGTTGATCGATATTTGTGGCCAAAACACTTGGGACAGTGATTGTTAGACTAACGTTAACAATCACTTCGGTTTTACTCGTATTATCAATAAAGCTTATTTGGCCAACATGGTTTCCTGCCGATAGACCACGGGTATCCACGCTGATGCTTACGTCCTGCGAACCCACACCGGACGCTTGGCCTAGTGTTATCCAATTCTCTTTTGTGGCCGCCGTCCATGCACTATTAGGGGCTGTGATACCAATTAACTGTGAAACTGGCTGATTTGTCGCGCCGATCTCCGCACTAAAACCCAGATTACTGTCGGATACTGTCAGTATATCGCTATTCGGTGATGGATCTGAAATAGTAAAATTTAGCGGTATATCTTTGATGGTGCCTTGAGTGGCCTCAATGTTGCCGGTAACAAATCTTATGACAGTACTATAACTTCCAGCGGAGAGGTTAGTATCGGTAATTGCAAAGGTTACTGCAACCGGACTCGCGGTAATACGGCTAGGTGCTGAGATATTCAACCAGCTCGGCGCAATCGTATCCGGTAGGTAGCCGACTAATAAGCCTGCACCATTAAAATTTATTGATGCGGTTTGACTAGCAGGAATGCCGCCACCCGCCTTAGCTTGAAAACTGATCGCGGATGGGGTTACGTTGACCGTGTATTTAGTACCATTACCTGCATCTCCTGCGGAGTTACAGGCAGAAAGTACGACAACAAACAACAAAATAGCAATTAAACGAAATTTAGTAGATAACATAGAGTTCTCGAATTATAGATGTGGCAGTATTGTAATATGGTCTTATATAAGAAGAAACTAATAAAACTCATTTTTAATTTCAGCTCGTATAAATTTATCTAACAACACTTTATTATTCAAATAGTTAGAATCGAACTTATTAGCCAGCAACCACTAGTGTTAGTTATTTCTGCTTTTTAGAAAAGCAAATCGCTGCTTATCATGTTTTATTAATAACGAAGGAGTTTTTCCAAGATCGTGGAATGCTGATTTATAGAGGCGCACCCATTTTTGAGTGCGACCACATAGCAGGAACTAAGATATTGCAGAAGTAGACGTTGATTGGACGGGCACTAACACCCTTCGTTTCACTGGTCAGCCAGATCAATATTCGTCGCGAAATTTTTCCTGAATGCGCGGGTGCGGAAGACACAGCGATAGGCCTCGCCAGACTGTTTAAGACTCGTTCCTCGCCGACCATAATCAGTCCAACGAATATGTGTCGCCCCCAATTCTTTAGCAAGTGCTAAGATGTCATCACCCTCCACACGCTTCGCACGTCGCTTTGACACAATGGCATTTCCGCCAGAAAACCCTCCAATTTCATCGACCGATTTGCACATCAAGGTTTCAGGGTCTACCGGCTTGCCACGAATATCGGTCACCACGTCAGGCTTAAAAGTTTCACATGCAACTAACAGGCTGAGTAATAGAATTAGAGTAAAGAGGTAAAAAAATCGTAACATCCTGTCTCCCTATCCT
>JBGMRO010000655.1:0-2555 GCA_048061555.1 Thiohalomonadales bacterium
TATTAAAGGCCTTTTTAAATGCCCGCGTGAAACTCTCTTGTGATTCGAAGCCAGCTGTCACGGCAATTTCTATTATTTTTTGATTGGTAATGAGTAGCTTCTCTAGCGCTTTTGAAAGTCTTCTAGAGCGTATATATGTCTTTAGTGTTTCATTGGTTAAGGCTCTAAAAATACGTTGAAAGTGCCATTGGCTGATACCTGCCTTTTGAGAGACTTCCTGAAGCGAAATATCGTAGTCTAGATTAGACTCGATAAATTCGATACCTTTCTGAACTCGTGTTAAATAATTCATTAATCAAACCAAAATTTTATTTTTACCTGAAGCTACCACGACTGATTGTTCTTCAAATATCTCACAATTTCTTGTTGAGTCTCTGAGACTATATCATCAGCTCTATCCATATACTGATTTAATCCATATGCGGTTATTACGTGGGATTCAATGCCCATAAAACCCATGCAAGTCTGTATAAGAGGCGCGGCATAGTTCATGCTCTTCTCTGGCTCTTGACTATAATCGCCACCCGTAGTCATAAATATTAATGCTTGCTTTCCTTGGCATAATCCCTCATAGCCTCCATCGCTGGTCATTTTGAAAGTTCTACCGAGCTGAATTATGGCGTCAATCCATGCTTTTACAGTTGCTGGTAAACTAAAGTTATACATGGGGAAGGCAATAACGATTCGATCTGCTTCTAGAAATTGTTGAAGCAGTTGATCAGTGCTTTGTACAGAATGTTTTTCAATTTCTGTTAATTCCATCCCCATAAAATTTCTTTTTAATAAGGCGTTTAGATTTTCTTCTAGTAGTAACGGAGCGGGTTCTTTAACTAGATCTAGATACGTGATTTCTGAATTACCAGAAGTGGTCTGTAAATATGTTTCTACTAACTTTTTCGTATTTGACTCAAATCGAGGCGTGTAACTAACAAGTAAAGTTTTTGACATGGCCAATATCCTAGTGGATTAGAAAGAATTCACTCTATTATGTATCCCTTTTCCACTTTTGATATATTGTGCTTTTATTGTGGCATGTACATACTTTTTTAACTTTTTGCCGTCACGGTAGGAATGCTGATCGCTCGGCACCCGCTGTATTTCTGCTGGTATTTAATATTTCTATATTTCCGGGTCGGACCAATACAACTAATTGATTGTAATATAATTACGTGCCAAACTTAGCCTGAGGCCTGGCTTAGAAGGCCCATTTCAATACGAAAAACTACTCTTTAGAAAAAAAATTTAATTTCCAACGTTCGCTGCTTACCGAAAGTTCACGCCTTGTAAACTTCTTGAGATGGTGCGATAGTTTACATTATGTCAACAGTGAGTGCGTATTGCGCATGTTATAAAGAAGCCTTTTTCAGAAGCATCGACTAAATATCCCCGTGATAGAGATGCCGTCATGCACACTTACAACGCCTTAAGAAAATCTGAATTTAATACGCCAAGCATTAATGAAGGCAACATTTACCTCACCTGATAATTTCAAGTACAAGGATAAATGGTGGGTGCTTGATATTGGTGGCAATAATTTAAGGCTTATTTGCGCGATTCTATTTTTATGCCAAAAAATTTATGTAAAACAAGTAACATTTTAAATTGGTCTTGTTATAATGCATACTCTACGGCCTTCTTTGCATGAATTTCTGTAGTATCGAGTAACTCTACATTCGTGTTATTTTGAGTTACAAGCATTCCGATCTCGGTGCAGCCAAGAATGACCGCCTCCGCTCCTTGGCTAGCAAGCAAATCGATGATACGCAAATATTCAGATCTTGAGTTCTCTTTAATTTCCCCCAAGCAAAGCTCCTCATAGATTGTTTTGTGTATAACTTGCCTATCATCATTACTTGGAACAATAACATCTAAACCATATCGATCAATCAAACGACCTTTATAGAAGTCCTGTTCCATCGTAAATGCGGTACCAAGTAAGCCAACCCTTTCTATTTTTTTTCTTACGAGAGTTTCGGCCGTTGCGTCAGCGATGTGCAACAGCGGGATCTCTATTTCATTTTCAATCTGCGGTGCAACCTTATGCATTGTGTTTGTACATATGACCAGAAAGTCAGCACCCGCTGATTGTATATTTTTTGCCGCTTCAGATAATATTGCGGCGGTGGCCTCCCAATTACCTTGATGTTGTAATTTTTCTATCGGTTCAAAATTAACGCTGTACATTACAATTTCTGCGGAGTGCAAACCACCAAGGGCGCTTTTTACACCCTCGTTAATCGCACGATAATAGCCAATCGTGCTTTCCCAGCTCATACCACCAAGAAGACCTATTGTTTTCACATTACCTCTCAATTTTAATTTGCAATAACGTCAATCGTGAGCCGCGGTAGCGCGTTGGCTCCACGACCTTGTTATGCCTTTTTTTCTTTCTTGAAGCCAAAGTCAGGCTTCTCTGCGCGGATTAGCATATCCATGAATTTTTTAAACCTACTCTGCCTGGTTTCCGGTTTCTTTGCAGACTCCAATCCATAAGCAATTACGTAGCGATTGGATTTGGTTAGCGTCTCATAGAACTGTTTCGCCTTCGGCCTGTT
>JBGMRO010000656.1:0-2549 GCA_048061555.1 Thiohalomonadales bacterium
AAAGTGTTGGTGCCTGTCATTGTGGTATGTGTAGAAAATGGGGCGGCGGGCCACTGATGGCAGTTGATTGCGGTTCCGATGTTACATTTGAGGGAGAAAAATATATATCGGTATATGACTCGTCTGAATGGGCAGAACGCGGTTTTTGCGCTAAATGTGGCAGCCATCTATTTTTCCGTTTAAAGGAAAAAAAACAGCACATGATGGCTGCGGGTCTATTCGATGATAATTCAATGTTTGAATTCGATCATCAGGTTTTTATTGACGAAAAGCCCTCATATTATTGCTTCTCTAACAAAACAAATAATATGACAGGCGAAGAAATGTTTTCAAGATATAATTCACCAGCAGAGTAATCACATAACAACATATCGGTATAAGAAATGTGTAAGGGGTCAATACTATTGTATATCCTATCTGCGTTTTGAATTCTATATTCTATATAGATTTTCCGAGCCAGATCCGCTTATGATGAGCAGAAATCGTACTGGCATACGACAGTCGAGGCGATTAAGGTCCGTGATGCAGCGCGTTGTCATCGCGTTAGTAGTGTTGCTATTTAGTATTTGAAACTGCACTTGGCAAATACCTTGTGAAAACAAAAAATATAGCGTATAAAATATTACAATAAAAAACCCGAAGGTCAGTTTATGCAAATCCAGTCATCTTGCAGTAAAGCTTGTATAGATTTCACCCAAACATCTAATGAGACGAGCACATTTTTCTTCGCAACGAAGAAATTTTCAAAAAAACTGGCGTCGGCGTTAACAGTGGCTTCTTGCCTTTTTGTTGGTTTGGCTAGTCTTTACACCACTACTGCCGCGGCGGGTCACGTCAATTGTGTTCAAATTATGGTTACCGCCTGGATACCCGGCACAAGTCAAGAACGGACATTTAACACCCCTTGTGAAGTATTTTCACCCTGGGTTTATCCTATTCCCGATACGGATAGTGATGGCTGGAGGGACACGGAAGAATACGCGAACGGTTCAGACCCGAAAGACCGTAACTCTGTACCACCAGACACGGACTTTGACGGTAAAAGTAACGCTTGGGACAATTGCCCAACGGTTAATAATCCCGCTCAGACCGATACCGACGGAGATGGCCTGGGCGACGCCTGTGACATGAACACGGATTGTTCTATACTCACATCAGTGGGGGCGTGGAACGAGATTACTGGAGACTCTTATAGTTTTAATACCGCCTGTCTTCCACCCGATTGGAATTATGGAAATCCGGATACCGACCAAGATGGCTATTCAGATAGTCTAGAAGTGCTATTTGGTGGTGACTTGCTCGATCCGTTGCTGACGCCTCCAGATAGCGACGCAGACTTACTCGTCAATGAGAGAGATAGAGACATAGATGGCGATCTTGTCTTTAATTTCGACGATAACTGCCCATTCATTGCCAATCCGAATCAAGCGGACAATGATGGAGATGGTTTGGGTGATTTATGTGATGACCCTACACAGGCATGTGGTACAACCACTCTCGCTTGGTATATTTTTACCGGTGAAAAAAAGCTATTTGACAGTAGCTGCCTAGCGGGTGGTTGGTCCGCAAATTTTTCTCTGGATACCGATGGGGACAGCTGGAGCGACCGGACCGAATTGTTATTCGAGTCGCAAAAAAGATATATGGGCTATACCACGAATGCCGCCAAAACACCCATAGACCAGGATGGAGACGGTATAGAAAACGCGCTGGATAATTGCCCTACGCTATATAATAAATTGCAAGGTGACGCCGACGGTGATGCTCGGGGAGACCATTGTGACAATTTCAACTATTATTCTGCAGTTACGCCCGCTACCGCACCTGACAATATTTCAATTGAGGCGACAGGTCCTCTGACCATCGTTGATTTCGGCGTCGCTTCTCTCAGGAGTCGAGGTAACGCAATCACGTGGCCTGACCAATTTGGCCCATTCCCCTTGGGTGAGACCACCGTAGTATGGACAACAGCCGACTTCTATAATACTAGGGCTTCGACGCAACAAACGATAACGGTGGTAGATACGACGGCCCCACAAATAACCCCACCAGCGGACATCAGAATTCTACAGGGTATTCAAATTACTGAACAGGACTTGGGTACCCCTGTGAGCTCAGATTTAGTCGATGGGCAAGTCTCGGCGCAACTCATGACGGATTTATCCAACTTGTCTATAGGCGACAATACGATCACCTGGTCAGTCGTGGATAAAGCAGGAAACACCAGAACTGCCCAACAGATAGTCAGTTTTTTTACATCACCAGCAGCAGTACCGCTCGTGGGCAGTCAGCCGGATACTATTCCAATTGATGATTCTACAGTTTCAAAACCTGCTCCCACTGCAGGCAACAACGATGGAGGCGCAGGTAGTTTTGGTTATGGCTTACTTCTACTGCTATTTCTCAATAGTCTAAAAAGGGTCGCAGAACATACGAAAGGGAGAATCGCCGGTGGTTTTATGCTTTTTAGGGGCAACGGAAAATAACCAAGTTGCTCGTGACACGCCAGCTCATGCGCACGCCGGACCACTATTTCTGGAAACTCAACA
>JBGMRO010000657.1:0-2545 GCA_048061555.1 Thiohalomonadales bacterium
ACTGCCCTGACATACTCCCGCGTTTCTTTATAGGGTACCGTATCGACCCACACATCAATCGGCATACCACTTTTAGAGGGAATCCATTTCCTGACTCTGGCAGGCCCCGCGTTGTAGGCCGCAGTGGCAATCGCCTGACTACCTTCAAATCGAAGCAACATTTGATGTAGATAGGCGCCGCCCAATTTGATATTGCTCTCCGGCTGCAAGAGATCTGACATTTTGGGTTTATTGATGCCCAACTGTCGGGATTGAAGTCGTGCGGTACCTGGCATTAATTGCATCAACCCTAAGGCCCCGACTCTTGAGCGTGCATCCACTTTAAATGCACTCTCGCGTCTTGCAACACCATACATCCAGGATATATCTATGCCATAGGTCTGCGCATACACTTGGAACGTATCTTTATGTGGCGTGGGAAATCGTAACTTGTAATCGGCACGATGTCCTGTTCTTGCCACGGTGACAATTGCGTTGTCGTACCACTGCCAATTATAAGCCATTACCGCCGCTAATTTAATCTTCGGCTCATCAAACGAACGCATCACATAATTCCATTCGCGCCGTGCATCTGTCAACCTACCCACTAAATACAACTCCTTACTACGACTAATACCGGGAACGGTCTCTAATAAAGAAAGTCGACGCGGATTACTTTCTAAGGGTTCGTTGGCAAACGTGTAATCTGCACCAATTCGGTCCGCCGCTAAAAAACCATAATAATCGGTTCGCAATGACAACGCCTCATAGGTTTTTTTTGCTTCTTCTAAGCGACCTAATTTTTCGATCGCGCGGGCATACCAGTAGCGCCAACGCGCATCCGCGCGATCATTGTCACTCAATGCTCGAATGCATTTCTCCACGGCCTTCCAGTCCTGTATCCGTAGTGCCGCGCGCGCACGCCAGATGCGGGTACTATCGTCTACCCATTTCGGCTTAATCTCGGATAACCATTGGTAAGCCGTCGGGTGTAACTGGTAGGAAGATCGCAAGGCGATATATCGCTCTGTTCTGCGTTGAGCATTATGACTAAAGGAATATTTTTTGCGCAATTTTGACCACAATAACCGTGCTTTTCCCGCATCCTGACGTGCATAACGATTGAGTATTTGCAGTATAATTTCGCGAATTTTCCCGGTGTTATTTGCCAATATCTGTGTCTTGAGTAAATTCTCGGGGTTTTTACCATTATAGATCCACCCATCGACTATTTTTTTCCCCTTATGATTGAGCCGTTTCGACAGGCTTTTCGCCAATTTTATATTTCGCCTATCCATGGCTTTATCGATACGCTGCCATAACATTTTTGTGCTGATGAGTTTTTTTGAATATAAAATTTTGAATAGTGGTGTACATTGAGTCGGCTGGGACTTTCCCGACATCCATATTTTTTTTGACTTACGGATAATCGTCAGCCGATCTTTTTTTAGATTCGCCCGTTGATATTTGGCGTATAAAAATTGGCACTGTAATCGTCGCCCTCCTCGATTATTGTACCTTTGGATAAATTCATCCCAACGTTTAGATTTCGCCAACTCTCGTATCCAGCTGGCCTCAAGACGTGCTCCAAGCGGCATATTCGAATAACTTTTAATAAATTCTTCGACTTCAACTTCATCGACAGTCGCAATTTTGGCCTTTAAACCATAAAACTTCAGATAAGGATAAAGTAAATAATCTTTGTTTCTAGCGGTGATGAGTCGAAAATTTTCGAAATCCCCTGCTTGTAACGCCTGCACTGCCAATCGAAATAGATCTCTTTGGTGCTCGGAGATACCGGCACTTGTGACTCCACTAAACAACAACGCCGCAATAAAAATATTGCGACATACGTTCAAGTATGATCGAATAATGGCTGAATTGTACAATCGAAACATGACCAATAATTTTGCCTGATAGTGAGCGGCTATCTTTTTCTGCTGCTATGTAGCGGCTAATCTTGTGACTCGCGACACCATTTTACACAGTCCTGCGAATTTTTCCGGTATAGTCAAGCCTCACTTATATTGGCTCAATAGATGAATTATGACTAGATCTTTGACAGATTTATTTCCTCAAGACCGTGATTTAATCTATTTAAATCACGCGGCAGTCTCTCCGTGGCCCGAAACAGCACGAATTGCGGTACTAAACTTCGCCGCTGAAAATGTCTGCAAAGGGTCATTACAATACCCTGACTGGTTAAATAAAGAACAATCACTAAAAGAACAGATCGCCAAACTCATTAATGCCGCTCATTGGCAAGATATTGCGCTGCAAAAGAATACCTCAGAGGCGTTATCGGTTGTCGCCTATGGTTTAAGCTGGAATCCCGGTGACAATATAGTCTCTATTCGCCAGGAGTTTCCATCCAACAGAATCGTATGGCAGTCCCTCATCAATACTAAAGGGGTCGAATGTAGACTCGTCGATATTCATGCAGACCCTGATACCACTGAAGAGCAGTTGATGTCTGCCTGCGACGAACAGACTCGAGTGATGAGCATCAGTGCAGTACAATTTGCATCGGGTCTACGCCATGACTTGAAAAAACTGGGGTTGTTCT
>JBGMRO010000658.1:0-2545 GCA_048061555.1 Thiohalomonadales bacterium
GGTAGTGGGTATATAAGAAGACACTGCGAATGATCTACAGTTATAATCAAGTGACCTTCACAATTTTCAGATAAAAAAGGACGATAGCGGCTCGGAATGGCCATTCGCCCTTTATCATCGAGATTCAAATTGGTAACACCACGTAACAACTATTATCTCCGCAACCACAATTGCTAAAGTGGCTGAATGCTCAACCACACATGCTTAAGCGCAATCATGGTTAAATTAGCACCAGGAAAAATTAAAATCTGAGTAATGGCAGTCGTAAATTAGATCACGCGCAAAGGAGAAAATATGATAATTCCATAATTTTCATGTGGTTATACCGAATACTGGCTACATAAATACGGTTGTTTGCGAAACCGCATGGCAGCGTTTTCCACTGCATACTACCGTTCGCCATTATGCTCCATTGTATGCCACTGTCGGCCACTGCCAGCCACTATGCGCCACTTCTCACCACTTTGCCCCACACTATCCCACAATATAGGAATGAAAGGGGTACCCTGTCAAGCGCCTTATTGCCGCGATATGCAGCAAAACCGGTTGTATCGCGTCAATAACTTTCGCCACATAGCCTAAATTGATCGATGACAAGAATAATTTACGTTAAACAACAAAAACTTAATCGGATTGCGGCGAGCTGGCTCTTTCTTCGGAATAATTTTCGTTTATTTCAACAAGTGAGCAAGATTTGTTAAGATAAACCGTGGAAAGCTGGGACATGACGATAATCCAGCCTATGCGGTCAATTTTATTGTTGAGTAATTGCACCGACTCAGACGCATATCGTATATTTTTTGTACTAACTTGCCTGTTAGGGTTTTTAAATCGCGTGAAAGTACCTGCGAAAAAAGTCGAACTTACGCGGACGCATGGGTGAATAGGCGTGAATCTACCTAGCTTGGAATTGTCTAAGCTTTGCTGGAGGCTGGGTAAAACCTGAGGTTTTTAATCAGTTATTAATGATTTTTAGAGTACTGCCGTAGTATATTTTTATGAGCAGAAAAAAAATCAGTAAAAAAGACACAAGTAAAGCTATGAGCCGTATTCTCAATAAAGTCATCGCGCCACACATACGCAAGTCGATACGTCTGCGATGGGAGGATATCGATAAATTTAATCCATTTATTGTTATCTTATTCGCAGCCTTACTCATTGGTGCCATCGGTACATCGTATAAAATATCTAGTGACCACCACCGATTGAAAGATATTCGTTGTCTAGCAATGAATGTGTACCATGAAGCTCGCGGTGAGCCCATATCTGGTAAACGTGCCGTAGCAGAAGTTACCATGAACCGAGCCGCAGCAAATAAATTTCCTAATGATATATGCGAAGTGGTCTATCAACGAAACTACAGTAGGCGCTACAAACGATATATAAGCGCATTCTCTTGGACCAACGACAAAATTACCGATATCCCAGAAAATTCAGCGGCGTGGTTAGCAGCAGTGAAGATCGCAAAACAGGTCTACGACCTAGAGGTAAAAAGTGAGGCAGAGCACGCTCTATATTTTCACGCCGATTACGTGAATCCGCGTTGGGCAAAGCAAAAACAACGCATTGCAAAGATTGGCCATCATATTTTTTACAAGTGAATTACACAATACGAACCCATGCGATGGCACTAGATACTTTGATATACCCAAAGCGTTTGAGATTTAGGTGTTTAGTGCCTGTCAAATTTTGTCCATAGCGAGGCGAAATGACGCGTAATAGTCGGCCTATTGCAAGGAATTTCAACGAAGCTATGAATGAAATAGGACGGCAATAAAGCCTAAATCTCAGACGCTTTGGGTATATATAGCCATACACACTAAAAATCGAGCGAAAGACTGACATATTGAGGCCCAAAATCAAATCGAAAATTAGTGTTACTGCTCTTCAATATTGCTGCGCCGGGTGCAGGTAAACCACCACCTTTTGGCTTGTTAGTCCCTGCGTTAAAATAATCGATCGCTTTTTTATATTTTTCTTTCTTTAACTTTCGCACCCACCACCCCAAATAAATAAATCCACCGCCGGCGATTGCGATGGTGGCATTAGGGTCGCCATTCGAGGCAGATTCTACTATTTGCTCAGTCACCATAATCACACCGCTAACAAGCAAGAGTATAGATGTCATACCGTAAATAACGGCATCATCCAACTCAGCAACAGAATTCGGATTAGCTATCATAATTTTACGTAGTTTGTCCCGCACAAACCAACCCTCGATTTTCTTCCCGTCGACATAATAGGACGCCCCCCAAAAAGATTCGTCATCGATTGTGATATTTTCAGAAAATACATCAAAAGATAAAAAACAACTCAGCAAAACCATTACTTTATAAAAATTTTTCATATTACCCATACACCTGCTCTCTTTCACAAAATCTTACTGTATTCTATAGTTCTATTTTCCTAGGCACTAGTTAGTGTCCATCCACAAACGGTCTATTTCTCCAATTTCTGCGTTGCGTCGAATTTTTAAATACTCACATATGCGTATATGCTGCGCTTTAAAAATTCGATGCGCCTTGAACTTGAAGAAATATCCTCG
>JBGMRO010000659.1:0-2540 GCA_048061555.1 Thiohalomonadales bacterium
GGATGTCTTTCACCGCATCGATGATGCACTATTGTTATGATCTCAAGTTTCGGAGCTCAGTGGCTCGTTAATTCCGTACTAACCTGCAATTTGGTGGATGGGCTTCGCTTATCCACCCTACGGGTTCGTCGATGTGGCGATGTAGGGTGGATAAGCGAAGCGCATCCACCAATGGTAGGCATTGTTAAACTCTTGAACTCCGAAACTTAACTCAAGTAACGGCCCACCATCTAAACATATTGCCCCGCACACCATGCCGACGACCATGCCCACTGAAAGTTATATCCGCCCAGCCAGCCCGTCACATCGACGACTTCACCAATAAAGTATAGGCCCTCAATATCCACGCATTGCATGGTCTTAGACGATAAGGCATTGCAATCGACGCCACCCAAGGTCACTTCTGCCGTGCGGTATCCTTCTGTACCACCCGGTTTTATCCGCCATTGTTTAATACAAGATGTAATTTCACGTAGCTCGAGGTCAGTAAATGATTGCAAAATTTTATCCCGAATAGCGTCATCCAGAAAGGCCGAAACCAATCGCTTTGGCAAATATTTGGACAAGGCATTTTTCAACTTAAGCTGCGCGTTTTCATGCTTGGCTAACTTCAATTCATCAAACAATGTTTTGTCCGGCAGCAAATCAATGTGGATTTCTTCACCCGGTCGCCAATAGGACGAGAGTTGCAATATCGCCGGCCCACTTAAACCACGGTGGGTAAACAAGAGATTTTCGTGAAAATTTTGTCGATCATTTGAGACTGTGCTGTCGATCGCGATGCCGGATAAGCCGGCGAACCTCTCTTTGTCTTCGGTTTGCAAAGTGAATGGGACTAGCCCTGCGGCGGTAGGCCACACATTTATATTAAATTTTTCTGCGATTTGGTACCCGTAGGGGCTAGCGCCCAGGGTAGGAATGGATAGACCGCCACTGGCCACCACTAACGACTGACAGGAAAACGGCCCCAGCCTGGTCGAAAGTAAATAACTCTCATTGTCCTTTTTCTCTATGCTGTCTATTTTTGTATTTAAGTGGATCGAAACTCCCGCTTGCTCACATTCTGTTAGTAACATTCGCAGGATATCTTTTGCACTATTATCGCAAAAGAGCTGCCCATGCGAACGTTCGTGAAACTCGATTTTGTAGCGATTAACCAACTCGATAAAATCCCATTGCGTATATCGACTCAATGCAGATTTACAAAAATGAGGGTTGTGTGAAATATAATTATCAGCAGCAATAGAATAGTTGGTAAAATTACAACGACCGCCGCCCGACATCAATATTTTTTTACCGGCCTTGTTGGCATGGTCCAATACCAGGACTTTACGACCGCGTTTAGCGGCTTCAATGGCACACATGAGGCCGGCAGCACCGGCCCCAATGATGACTACGTCTACTTTTTTAATCACTTAATTTTCGCAAAGACCTATACTTAATACCGCAATATACCCATCACGGATAGGTTTCCCTAGTAAAGGGTGCGTCATATTTACTCTGTGGCGAGGCGCGATTACGAGTAATAGTCGACCTATTGCGAGGGATTGCAACGCGGCCACAGAGGAAATAGGACGTGCGATTTGCAGGGAAACCTATTCGTGATGGGTATATTACACCATTGGCGCACGAATAGATCCTGCGATTCGTCTCAATGCTATGCACTTACACCGTGGCGGTTTTAGTTTCGGCCGCGGTACTCAATACGTTTTCCAGGGCATCCAGTATCGCAGCCCAACCACCTGCATGATTGTCTCGAGCTTCTTCATCAATAAATTTGACATGGGTAAATTCTACTTTTGTACCGCCATTGTTTGCGCTAGAAAATAATATCGTTACCACACTGTCGTCGGCCGAAAATGGCGACTGCCAGGTAAAAACTAACTTGCTATAACGATTCACCTCCAGATAGTTTCCTGTATGGGGCATCTCGTTGCCATCGACGACCATGAATATCGAGAAACTACCACCCTGTTTGCCTTCTGATTCAGTTCTCGGTTCGGGCATGCCTGACATGGGTAGCATAAATTTTGATAAGGTCTTGGCATCTAACCAGGCGTCAAATACCTTTTCGATGGGTGCCTTAAGTGTTTTTTGTATATTCACGGTCAATTCTGACATATTATTTCTCCTCGTCTATTAATATCTGATCAAGTTTGTTCAATCGTAATTCCCAAATCGATTTTAATTGGACAAACCAATGCTCTATGTATTTAACCGGTTCCAGATTGGCTTCAATCCAGTGAGAGCGGCCCATGGTTGTGCGAGTGACTAGGCCCGCCTTTTCTAATACCTTTATGTGTTTTGAAATTGCATTCAGGGTCATATCATACAAACTCGCTAGGTCGGTAACCCGCATGGGCCCCTGTTGCACTAACTGGGTCAGCAAAGAACGACGCGTCGAATCGCTCGTCGCCTTCAATATTTCTGATAACCGCTCGTCGTTTAATTCCTCAACCATATGGTTGAATATAGAGGCGATCAGGATAATAGTCAACAATTTGGTTGAATTATTTTGGAACTCCACTGTAACAAATTGT
>JBGMRO010000660.1:0-2533 GCA_048061555.1 Thiohalomonadales bacterium
CGTTAAATATGAACAAGGTACAAAAAGGTTTTACTCTAATCGAACTGATGATCGTTGTGGCGATTATCGGTATTCTGGCCGCGATCGCGATCCCGGCTTATCAGGATTATACCAAGCGGGCGCATGTGTCTGAAGGGCTGTCGCTGGCCGGTGGTGCTAAGGCTGCTATTGCGGAATATTTCTCGTCTAATGGTACCTGGCCTACCAACAATTCCTTGGCAGGCCTTGCGACTACGATTACTGGTAACGCGGTTACTGGTGTTGTCGTTGGCGGCACAACTATCACGATTACCTTTAATGCCAAAGTCGTGAACAATTCCACTGTCACAGTAGCAGCAACTGCTAGTGGCGGCGGAATTTCGTGGATTTGTTCAGGTGGCAATTTACTGCCTAAGTATCGTCCTTCCGCTTGTCGTTAAGCTCTTTAACCGGAGTGTAGTATAAGGACTGGCCCAAGTGTAAAACCTTGGGCCATTTTAACATTTGTATAGGGAAATATTGATCAGAAGTTGCAAGGCATGCTCTTGCTACACTTTATTAGTGCAGTTTTATTGAGTTAGCAACAAGAACGAGACACAAGACATGAATTCATCACAGCACCCACAGCAATCGGGGTTCACACTCATCGAATTAATGATCGTCGTCGCAATTATCGGCATATTGGCCGCCATCGCGATTCCAGCTTACCAAGATTACACCAAACGGGCACACGTTTCTGAAGGGTTGACTTTAGCCGCTAGCGCAAAATCCGCAATATCTGAGTATTTCTCAACAAATGGGGTGTGGCCTACCAACAACGCACTTGCCGGTCTGCCTAGTTCTATTACGATTACGGGAAACGCAGTAGATAAGATCTCTATTGTGCGATCAACCATCACCATTTCTTACAACACAAAAGTTTCCAATGGCTCCACCGTTGTATTGCAGGCATCATCAAGTCAAAACGCTATCAACTGGTTCTGTACAGATGGCGACGTCCAACCCAAATATCGTCCGAGTCGCTGCCGCTAAACTCGTCAATATTTTCCACCTACGAATATCATGTATTATGATATTCGTCAGAGACTAACTATCATATTAAGGATGTTCATCAAGGTCTCGCGACTGTGATAAACACTCAGCCTATCCATGGCCTAGCTCGCTAGACATGTAATTCTATAGATGTTTAGATTTTTTTCTATGCCCTATTAAAGAATATCATCGCCGTAGATCAACACTTAAAATAACCTTAGTATGACGAACTACCGAATGTGGCCGCCGGCAATATTCAAAGATTCACCGACCTGGTATACCTGCTATGATTACTACAAAATATTACGAATATACGCTTGGCATACAACGTGCCACTTAATTTAATTCGTACGTTTAAAAAAAGAACGAGTCAGTTTATTCTGATACAGAAAAAACCTAATTGCCAACAATAATCCAACGGCCCAAATGACTACGAACTACCAACAGATCAAAACACAAATAAATTCGCCCTTCATACGAGCTGTAGGATTAGTATTCGTACCCCTGATTATAACTCTGATAATTTACTGGCCTGGACTTAAGGGTTCTTTCCTATTTGATGATTACCCAAACTTCGAACCTTTGGGCTCGACCGCACAGACTAGTACCTATACCCGCATTGTCAATTTTATATTTACCGGTGGAGCTGGACCGACCGGCCGTCCTGTTAGTCTAGCCAGCTTTATAATCAACGATAACGCTTGGCCCTCCAATGCCTGGGGATTCAAATATACCAATTTGATGATTCATCTATTAAACGGACTTTTGATATTCTGGTTACTGTATAAATTATTGATCATCACCAAGCATACCGAAAAAACCGCATCAGTAATAGCCGCACTAACGAGCCTCGTGTGGCTAGTACACCCCCTTAATGTTTCGACCGTTCTTTATATTATTCAGAGAATGACCCAACTCGGCACATTATTTATGCTTGCAGGGTTGATTAGTTTTATCTACGGGCGCGAATTTTTGCGTTTAGAAAAAATACCGGCGGCACTCTGGTGCCTATGTCTTGCCTACCCGATATTCGGTTTATTGGCTATATTTAGTAAAGAGATGGGAGTCTCTCTACTGCTATATGTCCTGGTCTTAGAAGTAACTGTTTTACAAAATACCAGCGTCAAAAAATATCTAGCAGGATATAAATATTGGTATCTTACCTTTGTCTTGGTACCGCTTTTCCTAGTCATCGCCTACTTAAGCGCTACATTCGCTCCGGAAATTTATAATCAACGCGATTTTACTCTAGGCGAGCGATTGTTGACAGAAACCCGTATTTTGCTCGACTATCTCTCCCAGATATTATTTCCTCGCCTAGCCCATGGTGGCGTATACCAGGACGACTATTTAATATCCCGCAGTATATTTGATCCGATCACCACACTATTTTCCATTTCTGCATTGCTGCTAATATTCATTTTGAGTATAAAATATCGAAAGAGGTACCCATATTATTGCTTGGCCGGTCTATGGTTCCTTGGCGGTCATGCACTGGAGTCCTCATTTATCGCATTAGAAT
>JBGMRO010000661.1:0-2530 GCA_048061555.1 Thiohalomonadales bacterium
AATTTTAACACCGCCATGGGAAAAATAGGGCGTGCAGTTACACCTAATTCTCAATCGTTTTGGGTATATACCAATCGTGAACAAACTTCCCTAATTGAGCGCCCTATTGATCTATCGCTTTGTTAAAACTCTATGTAATCGCTATGGGTATATGTCAACACCAGCGCATTCGAATTTCACGGCAACACGATTGAGTCGGTATATACAGCCGCTGAACCAATGACGCAGTAATGACTCAATTTTAAAGTGGGTAATGTTTTTTAAGAAATGGGAACGACAACGGAATTTAACATGGATAAAATATACATGTTAAGCGCAAACTATTCACTGAAATCACCCCGAAACATGTATTTATAATTATTTATTTTAATTGTTATAACCCTCAGTCTAGCCAAATTCATGCAGATTTTCAAGGCAAAACCTGCAGGACCATAACTGAAGCATGAAATTACAAAACCTCCTCATCAACGACTTATGATTTCAAAATTTATTTCACACCCTGTTGAGTGATTTGCAATCGAAATAATATTTAGCTTTCAAGCATACCCAAAATTGGCAAAAAAGATCAAAGGATCGACCTGCGGCAAAATATCGCGGATTTATACCGGCAGTAACAATAGGCCCCATGAACAAGGAACAGATGGAATCTTTACTATTGTAATAAAGTAAAAATATTGCTATTCTTTACTTTATTACAATAGTAAAGAGGACTAGCATGGCAAAAATTAGCGCAAAGCGGCAAATTACGATACCAATCGGTTTATGCGAAGAAGCTCATATTGAACCGGGGGATGAAGTAGAAGCTTTTATCCACAACGGACAAATAACGCTTGTTAAAAAAGAGAAATTAGCAGCGAAAGGAATCCTAAAACATATTAACCCAGATAAAAATATGGATGATGATGAATCACTGCAATATACTATTACTAAACGACGAAAGGGTTCTGTATGATCGCAATCGATACGAATGTATTGTTGCGATATTTACTTCAAGATGACCTTCCACAATCAAAAAAAGCAGTTAAGATAATTTCAGGGACAAAAAATATTCTTGTGACTGATGTTGTCCTGATCGAAACATTGTGGACCTTGCAGGGAAAAAAATACAGATTAAAAAAAGACGATTTATTGCTCGTCATCCAACAATTATTTGTTGAATCCAATTTACAATTCGAAGATGGACAAACAGTATGGCGAGCGCTAAATCTGTATCGTAACGCGGTGCCTGTGAGGGGAGAAGCAAAAAAGAGGCATGCAGATTTCGCCGATGCGCTAATTTACGAGAAATCAATTTATTTGGCTAACAAATTAGGTGAAAGCTATGGTGGCTTTTATACGTTTGATACAGCAGCGCAGCAATTTCCTGAAGTTTTAATTCCATAGAAAAAAAATGTATATTAAGCGTTGTATACGGGGTTAAACCCGACAAACCGAACTTATGCTTCATTGAAACTCTATATTTAATATTATAAACAATAAGTTATGTAGTTATTGACTTCCGGTTGTCGCAAATAAATTAAAGTGAAAATTCAGGAGGTCTTAGATAATTTAGTGATCATTGTTCGAAAAATACCTGTATCCTGGGTTTTATTCAATGCCAATCGGGCTGCTAAAAACAGATCGTTATCAAACAGAGGCGGCGGTGTATCATTCAAATTAGAGGTTTCGTGCTGTTACAATCCAAGTAGCAGCATTTAATTCAACACCCTCTGGTGTTTGATATGCTCCAAGTTCGTCACGCAACTCAATATAAATGCGTTCTCGTGTTATATCGTCTACTTTAGAATCGGAGATCACTCCGCTCGCTGGACCCATTTGAGTTAAGAAGAATGCTGCCTCGTCGACGTTTTTACCAACATTGAATTGTTTTTCGAATACCGTTATTTCTATATTTTTAAATCCTGCTCTGTTCAAAATACTTTGTACTCGGTCAGATTCACCTAATGCAAACGGGCCGGGCTCGTCTGGATCGGTTGGCGGAGGCAACTGTACATGATTTTCGGCAATTTCAAGCGGTAGGCTAACCCATTGGTTCGACTTTACTGGTTGCCAGCAAACAAAAACCAGGCGGCCACCGAACTTAAGCGATCGTCTAATATTTGTAAAAGCCATATTAGGATCATCAAAAAACATCACACCGAAACGAGAAAAAACCAGATCGAACGCCTTCGCGCCAAAATGATTTGATTGTGCATCGACACATTCAAAACTAATATTGTCTTGCTGTACGAGTCTGGCGCGGCGATTTTTCGCTTGTTGCAATATTATGTTTGAAATGTCAACGCCTAACACAATTCCATCCGGCCCGACCTGATGGGCCAGTTCAAACGTCGTATCACCGCAACCACAGCCAATATCGATAACTCGTTCATGTGGAAAAAGTTTCGCTGCGTCCATTGCCTTGTCGCCAAAAGGCTTCAACCCTACGTCTAGTCTACGATGAAACCCCACCCATTTTTCGCCACCATCGCCATTCCAGTATTCGCTCATATCGGAGTTAATTATTAAATTCATGCTACCACCATTATTA
>JBGMRO010000662.1:0-2529 GCA_048061555.1 Thiohalomonadales bacterium
GGCGAGTTTGGATTATTACCGGTGGAAATAAAGTACAGCCAGAAAGTTACGATGAAAGAACTACGAAGCATACGGGACTTTGTTAACGAACGACATTGCCGATACGGCATAATCATAAACAACGCTGAGCGCGTCACACTCTACGATGAAAAACTCATCGGCATTCCTTTTGCCTGTCTCTAGCGTATTCTACTGGAAACCCTTGCCGGCCGGTATCCCCCCTCTCACCCAACAAGGTCGACATTCTCAAAGTTGATTTCGGAGCTCAACACCGAGCCCTTTCTGCCTTAATTTAAGGCCCTCCTGTCAACGCTTAACCTCTGTCCTTACGGACTAAAAACGGCCCATGACTCGGAGTCTCAGTGGGTCGCTAGCCTCTCTTGGCGCACTGGGTGTCTAGTATTTTTGCTAGCATTTTTTTTGTAGTATTATTCTAATATTTTTCTTACATGTAAACTCAACAACTTGAGTTATAACAATACCATACCAACGGTTTCAGCTTGCTTGTCAAATGTTAGTACAGAATCACAACCTTCCGCGTTACACAAAACAGTAATTAGCGCATCAGAAAATTGCGCTTTACCTAGCTCATAACGAAGGATAGACTTATGCAGATGCTCTTTGTGTGGAATGTGGTATTGCTTACTACTTAACAACATTTTAAGAAACTGAAGAAGTTGTTCTTTACTCAGTTTATAGAGTCGCTCAAGAACCCAATAACATTCCAGCACTACAGGCAACGTGATACACAGCGACTGTGGTTCCGCATGCTGAATCAAATCAACCGCTTTTTTATACTGGCTAGCATCATCTTGCACAACAAAGCGAACCAATACATTGCTATCAAGCCCAATCATCGTATCACACGCGACCTGAGCTCGCCGCGCCCTGAGATATAGCTTCCTCCATTTGTTCAATACTCTTCGCTGCAAGATCAGGATTGTAGAACATACCTGCCATTGCCATCGCATCATGCGCAGAAACAATAACTTGAAAAACCCCTTCATCAACTTCTACCCAAGTTAATACATCACCAACTTGTAGCATTAAGCTTTCTCTTACCGCCTTAGGGACAGTGGTCTGTCCCGCCAGCGTAATTTTTGATTGCAAGCTCATAATTCCCTCATCTAAACAAATATCATTATTAATAACATAATTCATTATTTTTGACAATGCAAGATAAATTTCATTACGAAAACTTAAATAGCATTATTAATCATAATCTTAGCTAACATCATTCACTACGGGTTTAGACAGGCGGTAACAGTTGTTAGTGCATGGTAGATTATTCTTTATGGGAGTGAAGGGTATCAAAACAAGATCAATTCTTGTTTTGAGGTAAAATCGAACAAATATATGGGCGTCTACTACCTTTGGTATTTTTTGCTTGATTGCAAGAGCTAAACTCCTTCTCCTGCGGTGGGAAATTTATTTCATCGCATCAATTGATTGAATCGTCTATTTCGATTCCAGCGTAGCGTATCGAAATCGTTAATATCTACAGTTAAAATATCACCTGTTTGTAGATGCTCGGCTAGTATTACAATAGAGATATCCGCCAAATCAACGTCTAAGTCCTGATACTTATTCATGAGTTCAATAACCCGACTAGACTGATCTTTCCTCAAGTCAAATATATCGAACTCGGACCTTGAATATGATTCAAATAAGGCAACAGACTTCTGATAACTCACTAGATTTTTAATTAAAAAAAATGACTCACACATAACTATCCAGGTTGTCACAAATCGGTAATTCGTATTGTGATTGTCGGTCATCCAAGTCACTGCTTTTTTATGATACTTATCTTTTGGATTACTAATCGCTAACCAAAAACCGGTATCAACCAATACATTGCGCAATTAGGAACCCTTAGCCTGTGTTGTTGCGGGGTTAGAGTTTTTTTTCCTAGCGATTAACAAATCCTTATAATATTTTTTATAGTTAACCGATAGGTCAGTCGGTCCTTCTCCGCTTGATTCTGAAAGTGTTTTTAAAAGCGCAGGGATTGACGGTACTTTTGCTTTCATCGCTTGTTGGTAGAGTAAATCAATACCTTCCCGAACTAATTCTGTCGGGCCATAACCTAGGTCACGCAAATATTCTACTTTTTTCTGGGATTCTTCATCTAGCCGTGCAGACAATCGCTCAAGTTTTTCTGCTTTGTTTGACATATTCCACCTCTTCAAGCAATTAACCGTGTCATACGAGTGTAGTACGCCGTTCAACATTTGTCAAACAATCGCATCCGTTTCGCTATGTTTAAAATGAAATGTGGTAAGCACCTGCATCCACTTACAGTTAGAAGCTAGAGGGACACCGATAACTTAATAACCTGATTTCACGATTCTATTCGAATTGTTATTGACTGTAATTGACAAAAAGCAGCAGTGAATAGTTCTACAAGCGTAACGTACGTAAATCTGCAATCTTTACGTCCAATAAATTCCCCCCCCAAATTACCCCCGACAAAAAACGGAGTAATTGAAATAGCAATATAAAACCGTTGACTCGCCCTAATACCTTGCA
>JBGMRO010000663.1:0-2528 GCA_048061555.1 Thiohalomonadales bacterium
CTTGAAATATATATGAAATATGACAGAATAACCTAATAAATAGACAATTTTCGCGAACCGTGATATAAAAGAAAATACTGATAGTATGCTATTTGAAAATTATTGGTGGCGTTAGATAAATTGGTGGCAATAGATAAAATGGTAGTAAATTAGTCAGAAAGTAATGGTAAATATAAGGTAGATTTTAGTCGCTAATTGCACATCCCGCAGTATAGGTTGATCATTCAACCGTTCCCAGTCTTGCACGACCTAGAGTACTGACTTCCAAGCAATTTTGATCTATATCAACAATTACTATAAATTTGTAGGCACAATACATGTATAAGTCACCTGTGTTCAATTAATTTTAGTCGTTACCGCCATCATGCGACTGTTATCCAAAAGATGATGTATTTATGAGTAATGCTTTACAAACAATAAATTATAAAAAATATGCACGACAAAGTCGGGGAGCCAATAATGTCAAAGTTGGCACTGAAAGTAATTTGCTCACATGCATAAGTACTGCCGGTGAACGGCAATGAAAAGTGGGTCTCAAATTGACCGAAAAACTACCGCATGGATAAAAGCGGAGGTAGAGCAGACTCTGAATTCAATTCAAGAATTGCCTGACCAATATCTCAGTAATCCCAATGATATTTCCCCTATCCAGGCTTGCTTAGCACCTATGCACCGAATCAAAGGTGCACTGG
The DNA here is from genome assembly GCA_048061555.1 of Thiohalomonadales bacterium. Lineage (GTDB taxonomy): Bacteria > Pseudomonadota > Gammaproteobacteria > SZUA-152 > SZUA-152 > JBGMRO01. The sequence goes on from JBGMRO010000663.1 coordinate 693, forward strand.
AAATTGCCAATATCCGTGGTGGTGTCCAACTCGCCCATGAAATGGAATCTCTAATACAGGCCCTTTGTGAGCTGCGCATAAAAAATATTAAGGATGCGACCGAAGTTCTCGCTACCTGTATGTTACAGCTGCCTGGTTATCTTGAGAGCTTGTATTACGGTCAACCTGATATGCCACTGATTTTATTACCTCAGCTTAACGACCTACGTGCGGCCCAGGAACGCAGCTTACTGACTGAAGGAGAGTTTTTTTCACCCGTGCTATCGACTGTTACTCCAGTTGAAGACACCACCTGCATCATAAACGGAGAAATCAGCACGGTCGCGAAAAAACTACGCCCGGGTTATCTACAGGGACTGCTCGGCATCATTAAAAACGACGCCACGGTCGAATGTATCGACTTATTGCAGTTGGTCGTCGAAAATCTTCGCAGCGCAAGCATCACTAACCCTTCCCGCCAATTATGGTGGATCAGCGCAGGCATTCTTGAATCGCTGAAAGACCAGGGTTTACAGGCGAGTATTGCCTTGAAGATACTATTGGGTCGTGTGGATCAGCAGATTAAACGACTCATCGACTATGGCGAAAATGGCCTCGACCAAGATGCTACAAACAAACTAAAAAAAAATCTCCTTTATTATGTCTCTCAATCCACCTCTGAAAATATCACCGTAAAAGAAATTAAAAAATTATTTGGCCTAGATTACCCCAGTAATACTGACATCGAACAGGCCCGAGCTGAACTTTACGGATTCAATGTCAATTTAATCGACAATATTTCTATACAAATCAGAGAAGAGCTTGCCAAAATCAGAGACGCCCTGGATATTGCCCTGCACGCAAATGGAGGTTCGACTAAAGGTCTCGAGCCGATTACGGAAAATATTTCATCAGTCGCCAATGCGCTCGGTATGTTGGGCATGACTAAGATGCAATCATTGATCTATGAATATCAGACTTTTTTAATCGAAAAAATTAGCCATGACGCAATTCTTGATGAAGAAGATTTTATGGGACTCGCCGCAGCAGTCTTACATATCGAGACTTCATTAGACACATTTGGTATGGTGATCGAGTCCGAACAAGACCCAGATTCACAATTACCACCCGCCGAGTATGAAAAACTTATCAAACTAATGGCGGGGGAAATGTTACTGGAGATAAAAGAAATTAAGAGTTCTTTGGATGAATACCTAAGCAACCGCGCTAATAAAGGTCTGCTATCACATTGTTCACGACACTTGCAAAATGTGATCGGCGCTGCCGATATGCTAAAACAGCGCCCGCAATCACATATATTCCAGTCAATTAAAGACTTCCTTGACCACGAGATTAGTAGATTATCAGAGAATTCCCTCAAACACAGTCAAGAATTTCTCGCCGACGCACTGGTTGCGGCGGAATATTATTATGAGTCAGTACTAGAAAAGTCACTGGCCCCCGACATAGCACTTGAGAAGGCGGTACAAAGCCTAACCGAACTGGGTTACGCCCCGGGTGGCGAAGACAATGAAGTCAACACTTTAGGCAAGACCGCGCTATCGGACTTCAAATGTGCCTAAGCAACTGTAAAATTGATTGCTAACCAGAATTAAGTGGTGTAAGCAGGTTCCGGCAGCTTTGCATGTCTTTTTCGCGCTCCACTGATAAACCGACTACCCTACTTCTTTTCGACCGAAGCAAGTGCAGCCTGTTTATATGCCAGCTCTACCTGGGTCGCCAACAAAAGAACACTCTCTAATCTGTACACGGCACGGCGATGTTGACCTTTATCTATGAGCATGTGCAATTTTTTTTCTTGTGAGATTAATTCAATATTTAACGCATTAGCTTTCT
>JBGMRO010000664.1:0-2524 GCA_048061555.1 Thiohalomonadales bacterium
GTTTCAACATCAGTAGAAAGTATATAACGTGGATATTGCGTCCCTTGATGGTAGCTATATCGGCATCAATAAATCTCACTTGAGTAAAAACGGAAAATGAAACTTCAGCAATTGCGCTATATCTGTGAGGTCGCCCGTAGAGGGCTCAATGTTTCAAGTGCCGCAGAAAGATTGCATACTGCGCAATCAGGCATTAGTACACAGGTTCGTCTACTCGAGGAGGAATTAAACGTACAGATCTTTGAACGACATGGAAAACGTCTCATCAATACCACTCCCGCGGGTAGAACCATTATAGAAATGGCGGAGCGCATATTGTGCGAGACCGAAAACATCTACCAAGTCAGCGAGCAACTCAATGACGAGAATCACGGTACATTATCCATCGCCACAATCCAGGCCTACGCTCACCATAGTTTACCGCCGGTCATTTCTAAATTTTCGGCAGAGTATCCCGGTATTCAGTTGCGAATTCATCAAGGTGATCCAGAGCAACTCACCGATATGGTGATGTCTCGCAGCGTCGATATTGCGATCACGACTGCCCCAGAGGCCATCCCTGAAGAACTCGTCATGATCCCTTACCGTCGTTGGAGCCTTGCGCTTATCACACTAGAAGACCATCCTCTACAAACGGTAGAGACGCTTACCCTGGAGGCCATCGCGGCCTATCCCTTAGTCACCTATGATTACACCTTTATGAGCCGGTCGTCTATTAATGCGGCGTTTGATGAAAAGGGCCTTATGACTAATATTGCCCTGACTGCAATGAGTTCGGACATTATCAAGACCTATGTTGCATTAGGTTTGGGGGTAGGGCTCGTGGCAGAATCGGCCATGGGTGATCACAATGAGGCACATGTTAAAATGAGAAAGGCCGACCATTTGTTTGAATCTGGGTCGACCTATATCTGCCTACACCGCGGTAAACATTTTCGCGACTATGTGTACGCCCTGATACAGTACCTGGCGCCTGAGATCAATCGCGAGACGGTGCAAAAATACATCGACCGAGATCCAGAACACAGCTTGACCAAGGCCTAGACTTATTAGCCGGTATTGCGGGCAGGGTCTTGCTGCATAGATTCTTGCAACTTAGGTTTTTGCAACATAGGCTCTTGCAACATAGTATCCTGCGCCATAGAAGCACTCGATTGAGATTCTACTGACGGTTCGTCGGCTAACGGGCTTAATACCTCACCTTGTTCACAATATTGTGGCAACGTCATCGTAAATTCTGATCCTTCATTTAGCTGGCTGGCCACACTGATGTCCCCACCGAGCAATAGACAAACTCGCCGACTAATCGCCAGACCTAGACCGGTACCGCCGTATTTACGTGTCAATGAAGAATCCGCCTGGGTAAAATCCAAAAACAAATCGACCAACTTATTTTTTGAAATCCCTATACCGTTATCGGCAACAGAAAACTTGACCCAAGCCCTATCGTCCTGTTGATAAGAACCTACCGTCAAGTGAACTTTACCACCTTGGGTAAATTTCGCGGCATTGCCCAATAAGTTTAATAACGCCTGATGTACAATCGTCGGGTCAGAAACCATGATCGCTGCATCATCGGAAAAATCGCATGAAAACTGGTTGTCATTCTTGAGCAGTATCGGTCTAACATTATCGACAATTTGTGTTACGACCTCGAAGAGACCAAATTCTAGTATATTAACATCTCGTTTGCCTGCTTCTATTTTTGACAAGTCTAATATTTCATTTATCAATGCCAGCAAATGACGCCCTGCCGACTGTATCTTCGAAATATCGGGCACAAGCTCATTGTAATTCGACTCATTGATGGTCTCACCCAGCAGCTCTCCATATCCAATTATGGCGTGTAGGGGCGTACGCAATTCATGGCTCATGTTGGCAAGAAAGGCACTCTTTGCATGACTGCATTGCATGGCATGGTCTCTTGCAATCTGTAGTTCTTGCGTGCGCACTTCCACTTTTTTCTCTAAGCTTGATTGTGATAACTTTAGGGCTTCTTCGCGCTCCTGAAGTTGTGCAAAATCTTGTTCAATTTTATCAGCCATGTGATCAAAGGAACGACTCATCACGGAAATTTCATCGTTTCCGTGTAAATTAGCCCTAAAACTAAATTCACCTTCATCGTAGTGCTGTACCGCGATTTTTATTTTTTCTAAACGACGCGTCAGTAATATACCGACCGCTAAACCGATAAATGCAATCATAATCATGCCTAACATGGCAACTTTTCCACCCGCATTTAACGCGGCATGGTTAGCCCCAATTAATCCGCTACGAGAAAAATTAATGGCCAACCTACCCATATTACCCGTAGCATTCGAAATGGGGATTTCCTTCCAAAGAGGTGAGTCGTCCAGCGCCGATAAATCACCGACTAAATTACCGACTCTATCAACCAAACTGCTTACTACCACCACATTGTTGCGATCTATGAGTAAAATTGCTTCAATATGATCCGCACTGACCGCCTTTTCGATATAAGACTGTATTTCACTATATTCTGAGGTCAAAAAGGTAACTCGAC
>JBGMRO010000665.1:0-2524 GCA_048061555.1 Thiohalomonadales bacterium
TAATGGTGTAAGTAACTTTCATTGCCAACGTTTTGTTAATATTTGCCTCTATCGCAGTGACCGAACGGTTAGTGGTAAATGTCTCACCGATGTCAGTGCTTAATTCCTGAATAAATTTTGAATTATCACTGATCTTCCACCAGAAATTAGCAGCCAGACTTAACAAAGCTTCTGTTTCGGCTTCAGGTGCATCATCAACCTTAAAGTAACGCACACCAGGACCAATCTCCAGATCCAGTTCCATGGTCGGTTCTTTGATCGCCTTACGGCCATAACCAACGCTGGCATTATGCTCATACTTAAAACCGCTGAAAAGGTCTTTTTGCAGTTTGATCAGACCAAAAGCATAATCATATTCGTTAAATTTATAATCCGTTTTCCCGGATAACTCGTAACGTTCTGCCGAGTTGATCACGACACCTGTCGCATCATCTCTTGACTGCTGACCATAAGATTCAGCGTAACCTTTATGACGCCATTTTTCTACTTCGTGGGTCACGTTGGCTTTTATAGCGATGGTCCGTGTTTCGGTATTACCCGTTGTGCTGATATAACCCAGTTCAGCCGAACTTGTCCACGGGGATTTCTCTTCAGTTTTTTCTTCTTCCGCAAACACGTTTGCAGTCAAGGAAAACAAACTTGCAATAATTAACAAACGACAACTTTTTTTCATTCCCCATTCCTTTAATATTTTTTCTCAGATCTTATTAAAAAACTACTTATGCGGCTTTATCATGATACCCTTGTTGATGTATGTCCATCTGCGGGTAAGGTATAGAAATACCTTCTGCATCAAATGCCAATTTTATTTTTTCATGCATATCAGAATACACGTTCCAGTATTCTGCAGTCTCACACCATGGACGCACGTTAAAATTCACACTTCTGTCAGCGAGCTCTGCAACAGCAACCAATGGCGCGGGGTCTTTTAAAACGCGTTCATCTTCTTCAAGTATTTTGCTAATGATTTCTTTAGCTTTTTTGATATCATCGTCATAACCGATGCCGAACACCATGTCTACACGTCGTGTACTACGTTTTGAGTAGTTAACGATAGTGCCGCCAAAAATTTCGCCGTTTGGAATAATGATTTCACGGTTATCACCACTGCGCATCGTCGTAGTGAAAATACCGATCTCTTCGATAACACCCGCAACACCCGCCGCTTCAACAAAATCGCCAGAGTTAAACGGACGGAAGATAATAAGCATGACACCAGAAGCCAGGTTCTGCAGCGTGCCCTGCAATGCTAAACCGACAGCCAGACCAGCGGCACCGATTAATGCGATCAGTGATGTCGTTTCCACACCTAACTGATCCAGCGCGGCGATAACAACAAAAAGCAACAATATAGCGTTAATAATTGAAGCGATAAAATTAACAAGAATACCGTCAACTCTTGATTTAATCATCAGCTTTTTAGAAAACTTGACCAGCATCTTGACAACAAATTTACCAAGTAAAAATATTGCTAACGCCATCACTATATTTATACCCCAGGGTAGAATATAGGTCTCTATTAACTGCTGAATATTAATATTATCTAATATCGATAGCGTTTTTGTCACGGATAAATCTTCTGGCATCACAACTCTCCCCTAAAGTGTAATTTTTGACGTAAAGCGACAAACAAATCTCACAAATAGCTTATTTGCCGTAATTTGAGCAGCCGAATATTAGCATATTTATAACCAGAACAAACTTTCCAGACTCACGGGCAACATTATGACCTTTTGTCAGAAAACGTCAGAGATTTGTTGATAAAATGACATTTTTCACTATATTTTCACTAAACTAGTATTAGCAAGATAACTTATTCTCTAACAATCATGATTATAGATATTCCAGGCGTTTCAGACAGGAGACAAACGCCACGTTATGAAATTGAACTCTCTGTAGATATGGTGCTGGAAAATGGCAACATACTGACGGTTGCCACTCGTAATATTTCCAGCTGCGGTTTACAAATTATCTGTGACACCTGGACGACTGACGCAATCGAACCCCGCGGCATTCAAAGTCATGCTGTTAGCCACATACGCATAAAAACAGTTACCGAATTGCCTATAGGTGATGAAACTAAAAAGCTCTACACGAACTGCCGCATGCTGTCAGTCCAAAGATTGTCACAAAATGAGTACATGTTAAACCTGGCATTCATTGATTTTGAAAACGGTTCTGAACAAATATTAGATAAGTTTCTTGACCAATATGATCAAAAAAAAACAGTGATTAATGCCATTTCTTAAAACCTGGCTTGAAAATTCCATATCGTCTCACCGCCATCCATGGCTCTTTGAGACATACAACCACCATGGATGGTAGGAGTGCAGATATTGCATATGTCCACGGATGGACGGTAGTAGGGTAATGCAGGAGCAATTACCGAGGAGCAAATATCTGTCGGTCTATCCATGGGCGTAAAAAAGCGACACTTTATATGCCGTTTTTTTAGCTTTTAACTTACGGTTAAAAAAGTTAAGGCAATAAAGTATCACCCATTAAATAACAATCAATTTCGCGC
>JBGMRO010000666.1:0-2523 GCA_048061555.1 Thiohalomonadales bacterium
GTTCAATGTCACTAATCATGCGCTAAAAGTAGCCCATTTAGCTGCGTGGGCGCACATTGTCATATCGCAGGATACGTCTTTATGAAGTCGTGGTGGACTTGAACCTACATTCGTCAGTTGGATCTCGGTCGTATAGTTACTTTTATTTTATAAAACGGGTATGGTACGCAATAAGATGTGCATTGGCTATGTTTTCTCCAATTATGCATTTCCCGGTTTGCCTAATGTTCGTTCTGACCGGTGGTGTTCGATTATTTATGGTTGAGTAATATGGTTGAGTATTCCTGTCGGGTACTTTGCTTGATTGTAGAATGGTAGCAAAAAAGCAATCACAAATTACTGCGCTATGTCACAATAGGCATGATGCGCTATGCGCATGGCCGATACCATAAATAAATTCTTAAATAACACTCTTATAATTGATGTTATTCTTTGGATTATAGTAACAAAACAATAACAATAATAGATAAAAAAATGAGCATTTATACACATAAACCGCTTCGTTCAATATCGACACTTCTATGGTTGCTGAGTCTGTTCGGCTTGCTTGCGGCGTGTGACGGTAATACGCCACTGATGGATGCGGCCCAGTCTGGCGAGTTCGAGTCAGTACAAAAGATACTCGGGCAGTCTGTCGACGTCAATATTAAGAATAACTATGGGTGGACTGCGCTGACGCATGCGGCACGAAAAGATAGCGTAGAAATCGTGAGTGTACTATTAGATCACGGAGCCGATATCAATGCGCAAAATAAACGCGGTTGGACGGCATTAATGATGGCGACGATGAAGGGTAGTGCCGCTAGCGTAGACGTATTAATTGAGCGCGGGGCTGACCTGGATTTGAAGGATGAGAACGGATGGACACCCATACTGTGGGCGGTTAACCGGGACCGACGCATCATCTTGCAAAAATTGATCGATGCTGGGGCGAATCTTGACGTGACGGCCATTGATGGTCGGACCCCAGCGAATATGGCGCGTAGTGATGGGTACCCAGAAATCGGCGACATACTAAAAAAGGCCGGAGTGAAATTCTGAGGGGGAGGTAGAATGAGAGGTAAGATGTTTTGGCGACGTTTTCCAATTTCATTGATCGGGTCCGCGCTAGTATTGTTCTTTCTGAATTCCTGCGATACACCCGCAGGTTTTGTGAGTGGGACACGCAGTGCGGATTATGTAGTAGAAGGCGGTGGTACCGGAGAAGGTAAACGTTGGCGTGACAACCGTTATTATGCCAAACATGTAGAGACAGAGAGCCTGGAGACAGATACGATACATGACCCCAAGAATCCGGCAATTTCCGCCTTGCAGCAACCTCGTGATGCCTTGGGTGCATTCCCAATGGATCGACGTGGTGGCGTGGATTGGGTCAAGGCGATCGAGTTAGGGATAATCAATCCACGCGCAAATTTGGAAGGCGATCTAGAGATGCTGACCATGGATATGGATATATTGTTTAAAGATACTGGCAATATGCCGTGGGTACGCTTTCCCCATTTGGCGCATACGCAGTGGTTGCATTGTTCTAACTGTCATCCGGCGATTTTTATTCCCCAAAAGGGTGCTAATAACCCCTCCATGGACGGTATTTTGTCGGGTAAACATTGCGGCCGATGCCACGATAAGGTCGCATTTCCATTGTGGATCTGTGAACGCTGCCATAGTGTCCCGCATGAAAACTCTCCCGCCGCTTGGTGGTAATCCCTTTTATAGGCGAGCATAATCATGCGGATTTTCCTATTATATCTGATGCTGGGCGCAGTAGGTGTAGTGCTTTTTGGCTGTGTCAGCGAACAGAAGCAAGCCCCTCAATCGGAACAGTTCAAATTCGAAGTTGCCGCCATCAAGGAGAAATATGCTACTAGTGGGCATAACGTAGATCTGACTACCGGTAAGCCCTTAAACTCACTGGATACGACCATTACTGCGGAGCCGCTAAAAGAACTCAGTATCCCCAAGGTGGGTGCAAGTGAATCGCCGCGTAACGATGAAATCCATGATACGGTCAACGATGCCATCGCCATATTGCAAGATCCCAGTAAAGCGATGCATGATTTCCCGAGAGATCGTCGTGACCAGGTCGATTGGGTGCAGGCATTAGAGCAAGGCTTTATCGAGCCGCGCGCTAATCTAAAGGGCGATCTAGAGATGATCACCATGGATTTGGATATCGTGATGAAGAATACGCAGTTTATGCCGTGGGTACGGTTTCCACATCTGGCGCATACGAAGTGGCTGCATTGTTCTAATTGCCACCCTGCCATATTTATACCTCAGGAACATGCAAATGCGATTTCAATGAATAAGGTATTAAGAGGGAAATATTGTGGCGTTTGTCACGACAAAGTCGCCTTTGCCATTTTTATTTGTGAACGTTGTCACAGCGTTCCGCATGCGGGCTCAGGTCCTAAGTGGTGGTAACTAGTGCCCATCCACAAACGGTCTATTTCTCCAATATCTGCGTTGCGCGCCTTTTGGCCATGGATGGCCTTATGCTGCGAATGCATGGATGCATTAGAG
>JBGMRO010000667.1:0-2518 GCA_048061555.1 Thiohalomonadales bacterium
GGGCACTAGTTAAAGTCTTGCTTCATTTCATTGTAGTAGGCAGAAACCCCGCCCTTCATAAAATAGTAGCGTTTTACACCCTTCTCTTTTAAATAGTATTGTAGCCAACGTACCTGTTTACCCGCGGCATCGTGGATGAGTAACGTCCTGTTTTCTTGCTTGGCTTTGGCAATATATTTGTTCAGGGAGGATTTATCATCAAGATAGGCGCGACGTTCCCGGCCCACAAATATAGAAATACCTTCACGCTGAAATCGGTCTCTGACATCCAAGACGAGTGCGCTGCTACTCGCCATGTAGTCGCCATAATCGTCCGGTGTCAATAAATGTTTCTGAAAATCTTTTTTGCTTATCAGTCTGCTAGGGTCGATGGGGGATTTACCCAACAGAACGGCGTGTTTAGGGTAGCGCTTAGCCCAGTCCATGACACCGGCGTCGTAAGAAATCACCTCAGAAATATTATTTTTAGCAGATTTTACCGCCGCCTTGTAGGACTTCATACAGGTTTTACCGTTACAGTACACTACGATGGCTGCCTCAGTTTTTGATCGCAGCTTACGCATCTCTGCGACAAAGCGCGGTGAAGACAAGGGGATATTGATCGCACCTTTTATGCGTAGGGTATTGTATTCATAACTAGAGCGGACATCGACCACCGTCACTCGATCTAGGCTGGCGAATAGTGCCTGGATATCAATGATGGCGACAGAAGGGTAAATGGCCCGCCCCGGAAATTCTTTAGTGGAAGTCGAGGCCAACGCGTTGACGCCCATCGACAGGAATAACGGTACAAAATAGTACTGCATACGGTAAAAAGACATCAGTTTGCCCCCCCCGAGGATGTATAAATGCTCTAGATTACCGGGTAACCTAGATTAATGAGCGTCACCACAGATAGGTGGTAAATGCGTCCTAGCAAGCACATCCTTTAAGTATTATTGGAATATATCTAAATGACAAGCATTATTCGGAAATACTTGTGAGCAAAACTCAGAGTATATTGTTATTTGGGATAATAAAAAGGCCCTTTATCATTAAATAAAGGGCCGATCTACTACTTCGAGCACTACATGGGTTGATTTAGTTGGAAACGCGGGCTTTATTGAAGCACGGTTTCGTTTTATTTAGTAACCCTGACGCATTTCTCCCTGGACGAAATTTAACCTGGTTGTTTTGTGCTCAACCACTGATCGTACATAGTAATGTCTTTATGCAATTGCGATCTACGTAGATTCTTATGTCGGTAAAAAGTGACATTGTTTTTGCTGAGCGCCGCGCTGTAATTCGCTAGGTACTAAAGCAGTAATTGTGCCCATTGAATAATATAAGTTAAATCAGTAGTTTGAATATTATTCGTGCGACTAGCCCGCCAAAGCGTCAATAAAACCGACACACGAAGAGAAAATATAATTTTCCCCTTCCGTAGTTATTCATTGTGTGGTTATCGGTAAGTAGTTTTTGAACTGCTATTATAATTTTCACGTCAAACATCAATATCGTTAGGGCTAAACGTGCATTATGACTATGCTTCTGTGCTTAACTCTGTGGTAGGCTGGATCGTGTATAAAAGTACGTGGCGTCAAGCCTAAAAATAATATTACAAAAAAAATAAAGCGGCTACTTTCTCTACAATGCGTTAAGGATGGCATTTATGTTTAATACATCAGCAGGATTTATTCATGTATCGCGGGCACGACTCTCTATTGTGTTGGCCTTGTTGCTAGCGGCTGGCTTGGTAGCTTGCGACACTAAGAAGGATAGTGGCTCGAAAAATTCCTTAAACGATGGCTTAATCCTTCCCATGCCACTGCGTTTTAATAGCGTTGACCAAGCTGTGATTGCGGACAAAAAATTATCCATCAAAGTGAGACTCACGAACAATGATAGCGGTGGTACGAGTATCTATAAACTCGAGGAGTTAACCATATCAGAGACAGATGGAAAAAAAATTAGCGGTAAAATAACTGGCGTCCCCACGGGCTCCTACACCATGAGTCTGGAATATTATATCTTGGTTGGTGATGTACAGGTTCTGGTCGTTAAGACAGACCCGGTACAAACAAGTGCTAACCCACAGTCGGAAACTGTAATAGAGTTTACAGAATCCATGAATGACTACATCGATGAAGACGGCGATGGACGTACCAATTTGCATGAAATCAGCAAGGGTACTAGTTGGACGGCAGCGGGTGATTTTCCGCCACCCGATGCGCCGTTAGTTGATATGGCGGTGAATGGTATGCGTGTAAATTTGTCGTGGAAAAATGAAGGGGGGGCAGACACTTACACTGTCTATGTATCTGAAAATCCGTTTACCATCGAAAACGCGGCGACGTTTGCCACCTTTGTAGAGACGATTCTGGCGGATAAAAATAATAACATTACAGAATACCCAACCGGGTATTTAAATAAAAATGTATCTTATTATATTGCAGTGAAATCTAATGACGATACTGGTAAGGGAGATACATCGACACCGACGACGATAAACCCGGCGGCATTCCTGGCGAATATAGAA
>JBGMRO010000668.1:0-2514 GCA_048061555.1 Thiohalomonadales bacterium
TTTAAAGGCCTGGAATATTTACTCGAAGGCATCGTGTATGGTTGGTAGCTGTACTTGAACCCATCACAAAAATAATAGTATAAAAATCAAACCTTAATGATAATTACGTCCAGTTAAACTCACGCCTAGTTTTTAGATTTAAAGTTATTCCTCAATCGCTCGCTATAATTATTATCCACATAGTCGTTATTGCTATTAATTAGAGGAAAAAAATCCATGAAGCTCGTTCGCCTATCTCTTCTTTCGATTATTATTTTATTGCTGTGCAGTGAAGCTGTTTTAGCAAAAATAGTACTGAGCGCGCCGCCGCGAGAAAAATCTGCGGCTGGTGAAAAATATTATGGTCCAATTGCCAAGGAACTGAGTAAGATCCTCAACGAACAGGTAGTCTACAAACACCCCAAAAACTGGATCGAATTTACCAAGGACATGCGTGCCAACAAATACGATATTGTATTCGACGGTCCACATTTTGCGTCTTGGCGCATGGAGCACGTCGGCCATGTACCCGTCGCTAGACTGAGTGGAAATCTGCAATTCTATATGCTGGCCAAAAAATCCGATAAAAAACTGGCCAAGATGCAAGACCTGCTGGGCAAGTCATTTTGTGGCTTGGCTTCACCCAACTTAGGTACCATGTCCGCGTTCAATATCTACAAGAATCCAATCGTGCAACCCAGTATTCAAATCGTAAAGGGCGGTATGAAAAATGTGATGAAAAAATTCCTGGCCGGTGAATGTCGTGCGGCCGTCGTCCGCGACAAGATCTATAAGAAACTCCCACCAGAGAAGAAAAAACTCATCAGGATCATCGCAAAAAGCAAAAAAATGCCTAATCAATCGTTCACCGCCAGCAAACGACTATCTGCCGAGGAACGCAAAAAAATCACTCAGTTTCTGACCTCTAAAAAGGGCGCCAAGGCCTCGGATGCCTTGTTGAGTCGCTTTAGCAAGAAAAAGAAATTCTGGATTACACCCAAGAAAGGTGAATTCGCCGACCTCAATTTTCTACTGGAAGGGGTGGTGTACGGTTGGTTATAGGGTGTGCGCGCTTACCCCGCCGGCCTAAACCACGCCAGTTTTTCATGCAAAGTCACCACCTCGCCTATAATAATCAAGGTGGGTGGTTTAATCTCAGATCGTTTTAGCTCTTGTGACATCGTTTTCAGGGTCGCCACCACGACCCGCTGATCTGCGGTCGTCGCCTTCTGCACTAAGGCAATCGGCATATCGGACCGCATGCCATGTTCGATAAGTTTTTCACAGAGATTATTCACACCTAACAAACCCATATAGACCACCACCGTTTGGCCAGGGTGTACCAATGCCGGCCAATTAAGATTCATGCTTCCGTCTTTTAAATGGCCGGTAACAAATACCACTGATTGTGCATAATCACGATGTGTTAGCGGAATCCCGGCATAAGAGGCCGCACCGGTCGCTGCGGTAATTCCCGGGACGACTTGAAAGTGTACACCGTGCTCTAACAAGGTTTCGATTTCTTCACCACCACGTCCAAAGACAAAAGGGTCACCGCCTTTCAGACGCAAGACACGCTTGCCTTGCTTGGCGATTCGCGCCAACATGTGATTAATGTCTTCCTGCGGCAGGGTGTGCTTATCACGCTCCTTGCCGACATAGACCAGGTCCGCATCGCGTCGTGCCAGATCCAGTATTTGCGGCGAGACTAGACGATCATAGACGATCACATCGGCCTGCTGTAATAAACGCAGGGCGCGAAACGTCAATAAATCGGGATCTCCGGGGCCCGCACCGACTAAATAGACCTCGCCACGACTCGATATCGTCGGATCATTATTGTCGATCGCGCTATGCATAGCCTCCCGAGCAGACTCTTGTTTTCCCGAAAATACCATTTCGGCGATAGGCCCCTGTACCACGGATTCCCAGAAATAACGACGCTGGTCAGGGATCGTAAAGTGCTTTTTCACCACCGCTCGAAATTCTTCCATCAATTCTGCCAACTTCCCATAAGAAGCTGGAATCATGGACTCAAGGCGCGCTCGTAATAATCGCGCCAGCACCGGGGATGCACCACCAGTAGACACCGCCACCTGTACCGGCGCTCTATCGATAATGGAGGGGACTACAAAGCTGCACAGATGGGGTTGATCCACTACATTGACGGGTAAATTCTTATCATGGGCGAGTACCGATACCCGCTTATTGGTCTCCATATCATCGGTGGCAGCAACCACTAACACACAATTATTGATATCGTTATCACGAAATTCACGCGGCTCATGCTGGATTTCACTAGCATTTAGTCGACCCTGTAGACTTTCACACAGGTCTGGCGATACCACGGTGACCTTTGCGCCCGCTCGAAACAACAAAGAAACTTTTCGTGCCGCCACATCACCACCACCGACCACCAGACAGGTCTTGCCGTTCAAGTCGTAAAACATGGGAAAATATTGCATCGCTATCCTCTTTACTATTTTACTCGCGTTATAAAATTAACGGGACACCTGCGATTTGTGGTATCTATTA
>JBGMRO010000669.1:0-2514 GCA_048061555.1 Thiohalomonadales bacterium
CCTTTTAGATTCGGTGCTAGAGGCGCTCGCAGTAGGTTCAACTGATTAATTTAGGATAATAGTGACTCAGGCTCCAATTTTCAGTGGAATTACGCTTCAATTTGTTGGATACGGTTTGCTTATCCAACAATAATCGATATGAGTAGACACTTGAACCCCTAAAATACCAACAGCCTCTATTTTCTAACGACTTCGCGAACGTTACTCAAATGTTCGATTTTTGTTAAGGCTCGACTTAATTGTATGGCATCGGTGACTTCTACGCTAAATGACATTTCTGCTGAAAGTGTCTTAGGGTTAGTGCGCGTAGCAACCGCGCTAACATTTAATTGCTCATTAATAAAAATATTACTAATATCGCGTAATAATCCTGCCCGATCAAAGGCGAGCACAAAAATATCTACCGGATATGTGTCAGCGGGAGCCTGCCCCCAGCTAACCTCGATAATGCGCTCTTGCTCTGTCGCCTTAAGCCGGAGAATATTGCTACAATCTTCCCGATGTATACTGACCCCACGGCCCCGTGTGATATATCCACTGATATTGTCGAATGGAACGGGTTTACAACACCCTGCGGTCTTAACCAACATATGCCCGATTCCCATGACTTGAACGCCATCAGGTGAATTTGCCGCCCTGCCAACCGGCCTGCTAGGCACCGCAGAAATGTCGGCGGTACTGGGCGAGAATTTGTGCGGTTTGTTTTCCGGAAGTACATATTCACTGACTGCAGCCGCAATTTGGGCGCCACTGACCTCTCCACGACCCAATCCAACCAAAAACTCATTGAATTTTTGATAACGAAATCTCTTTAGTATTTTCTCTTTATCAAGCTTTTTTACACCCAAGCGGGCGAGCTCTTGATTTAACAGGGCCTGGCCATCCGTTAGATTTTTATGGTAATCCTGCTGCCGAAACCAAGCGCGTATTTTAGACCGAGTACGACTACAGCCGGTGTATCCCAACGAGGTATTTAACCAATCACGACTAGGTTTTGCCTGTTTGCTAGTAAGCACCTCGACTTGTTGCCCATTTTCAAGACGATAGCCCATGGAGACTATCCGGCCGTCGACCTTAGCGCCACGATAATGATGCCCAATTTCTGTATGGATATGATAGGCAAAATCTAATGTGGTCGCGTCGCGTGGTAAATCAACGACTTTACCCATTGGCGTTAATACATAAATTCGCTCTTCAAATAATTCTGTCTTAAAATGTTCAAAAATATCGACATCAGATGCAGAATCGTCTTTCCACTCCAACAATCGTCTCAACCAAGCAATTTTTTTTTGATACTGGGTATCCTGCTTACCACCTTCTTTATATCCCCAATGAGAGGAATCACCGTATTCCGCGTGCTCATGCATTGCAACAGTGCGAATTTGCACTTCTAGTGTCTTATTATTTGGCCCAATCACTGCGGTATGTAACGATTGATATTTATTTTCTTTGGGCAATGCAATATAGTCATCAAATTCGTCTTTAATTGGCCGCCAAATATTGTGCACGATGCCAAGCACCGTATAACAATCAGCGACCTCCTTGACCAATACACGGGTGGCACGAACATCGTACAATTCACTAAATACGACGCCCTTCTTTTCCATTTTTCGCCAAATACTATAGATATGCTTGGGACGACCATTGATATCTGCAGTAATGCCGGCCTTTGTCACCTCTGTGCGCAAGCTATTCACCACTTTCTCAATAAATATTTCTCTATCGATACGTCGTTCATCTAATAACTTGGCGATGCGTTGATAGGTCTGCGGAGATAGATATCGAAACGAGAGGTCTTCCAACTCCCACTTTAATTGCCAAATACCCAATCTATTCGCCAATGGTGCATAAATATCGCGAGTTTCTAACGATAGTTGTTTTTGCAATTGACGAGGTAATAATTTGAGTTGTCGCATGAGGTAGAGGCGCTCTGCGAGTTTGATAATTACCACACGCATATCGTCGGCGAGCGCCAATAATAGCTTACGCACGCTCTCTAATTGGCGATTATCGACCATTTGCTCAGCGCTATGGACATGCTGCAACTCGATTATTTTCAATCGACTTATATTCTGCACGAGATCGGCGACTGGCGCGCCAAAACCATCACTGACTTCATTAATACTCAGCACAGTCGTCTGTACTAGGCAGTACAACAAGGTAGCCAAAATAGTCTGAAAGTCCGTATTAAGACCCGCTAAGACCTCGACAACTTTCAAGGCGTGCTGCATTTCATTATCACCAACAATATTTTGTTGGTGTGAAACCACACCTCGCACTAACGTCAAGACATGGTGGAATTGCTGCTGCTCCGTTTCTGAGTATTGCTGGCCCAACGATGCCAGCCAATCAGATTCGCTAAAACCTTGATCGTTTAGATTTATTATGGATGTAGATTGCGATACCGTGACCAAGTCTATTACCTGTAGAAATTAGGGAAGGGCACTAATTAGTACCCTTCCACAAACGGTCTATTTCCCCAATATCTGCGTTGCGCGTATTATTTAGTAATTC
>JBGMRO010000670.1:0-2507 GCA_048061555.1 Thiohalomonadales bacterium
TTCCAGTAGTTGGTCATCGATATTCACGGTAGTTCTCATCAGCTCTTCCTCGCGCGATCGCTTATAGCATCATATTATACATCATTTGATGCTAAATGTGATGCCTTCAGAAGGTAACCCCTACGGTCGCATCAACGGGCCATCCCTGGAATTGGTTTCCAACTGATTATTTGTCACAGCGTTGTCACACTCGTTCGCGAACGAGCGGAGCGTGACTGTGGCAACCTTCAGAAAACGCGGCCCCTATCAATGGCAGGCACAGGTCCGGAAAAAGGGCCAGCCCCTGCAAACTAAAATCTTTGAGACCCGTGCTCTGGCCGAGCAGTGGGCACGCTCCATTGAAGTCGACAGGCAACGCGGATATTCCCGGTACGGGGGTAACCCAACGCAATCCAACGTGCCCGAGCACGGACATTCTTATTATGGTGTCTGCTACGGAGACCCCGAAGCCCGCGTTTAGATACCTTCGTTTCATCCTCAAGCATATACAGGTTCTAATCCACGGCGCACGGATACCTTGAAATCATTAGTTTTTTTGGTGTGGGACGTTGATAGCATTGAGTGGTTGGTATGCGGTCGGAATCTCAAGTAGGGTGCTCATCAGTCGTTAAAGACCTTGTACTCTTGAGGAATAATTCGGTGCATTTCAAATTAAGACTGTCTTCCGAATTAGGGCGCATTGTAGCGGTAACCGCATTGGCGGGAGGCGGGGTGCCTGGATGTGCGGTGCAGAGTGCAAATAGCGACACGCCGGCTGCAGGCCAATCATTACTGTTTCGAAGATATATGAATGTTGATTTTACCTCATAGTGCCGAACTTGGCTTCGATAAGAAGCCATACGTTACATACATCATTATTTTCCTGTGTGTGATTATCCACTACTATCAGGATCAGAATAGATACGAAATACATGCACTAGCAGCTAGTTACTGTAATTCAATCTACGATCCATCAATTGACGAAAATACTCTAGATATACTGCGTACGTCGGTTTCGGACTGCGAATATGTTATTGAAACAATTCATTCTGTTCCTGACAGGGAGCTAGTAGTTGAGTGGTTTAAGGAAGGGATTAACGAAGATAAGGAGTATTCGGAAGCTGAATTCAATAAGGTAATGAAGGCGCTCACGGCGCATTACACCAGCTTTAGTTTAGATGCTCCTCGCTCACTCGATGCGAAGCTTGAATATGATCCATCTACATTAAATCCCATAAGGGCAATAACAGCAGTTTTATCGCATGCAGACTGGTGGCACTTAATGGGTAACCTGATCTTCTTTCTTGCCTTTGCACCGGCTGTGGAACTATTGCTTCAAAGTGCCATAAAGTACGTCGCAATTATTATCAGTATTTCACTTGTCACAGCGGTCACATACTCGATATCTACGTTTATAAACGGAACACCAATACCTACACTCGGTCTTTCCGGCGTGGTCATGGGTATGATTGGTCTATCCGCTTATCTCATGCCTAATGCAAAAATAAGGACGTTTGTATGGTTTATTGTTTTTGTTCGGAATTTCTATATTCCTGCCTGGATGCTTGCAGTCGGGTACATCGGTCTGGATACATATGAATTATTGGCGAACTCAGACCACGGGGGTATCAATGTGATAGCCCATGTGAGTGGAGGTATTGCAGGTTATTTGATAGGACTGTTTTGGCTAAAAAGGTGCAAAGAAGACATACGTGATGAGCTTGATGAGGAGATTGAATACAGGCGGGCTCAACGTACAGATAAATTGGGTATGCTCAGTTCAAGTAGAGGTGGGCAGAACAGAATAGCGAATGAACGGCGTGAATATTACGCAAAGCAAGAATATTCCAAGTTTGAAGACAGGTTATACAAGCTCGTAAAAGTAGGGAACGATAGTGATGCAGTCGTATTAATGTTGAATGACTATGACTTGTATAAAGACAGCATTGAGATATATGAGGCCCTGTTTTGGGAAATGAGGGATTATCTCCATCGCAGATCGATACTTTGCCTCGGCAGGTTGAATATAGGAGAGTTGCTAAAGCAGGGTAAATATGCACGGGCTATAAAAATAGCCGAAGCGTGTTTCGAGGCGCAAGAATCATTCGTATTGGCAGACCCAGGTGATGTGATGTTGCTTGTGGACCACGCACAGAAACAAGGTCGATACGATCTCGCATGTTCGCTGCTAAAAAAAGAACAGGTATTCGAATCTACGCTTGTGAATTCGGAGGCGTGAAGTGCATGATGAAGTCTGAAAATAATTAAGTATAACTGTACGGTTACAGAATCACCGGCATGTGCTCCGATAGAGCGACGCAAATTCGGTATTGGACATTATTGATGTCGGAGAAACTCCCTGGGTTCTCTATCTTGCTGCACCAAACACAGCGATGCGCCTGATGCGGCGTACTGCGATACTCTGGAAGTGTGAACTCTTACAGACATTGCTCCGCGCCTGGAGCTGCTTGCGGACGGTTTCGGCGACGGCGCACCAGCGTGAAAATCCGCCCTCTTTTTGCCCGTTT
>JBGMRO010000671.1:0-2505 GCA_048061555.1 Thiohalomonadales bacterium
TGCTCCAACGGACAGCAGTTTGTTGTTAGATAGTGTGCGAGTGATGGTTCGATTATTGAAGCATCTGAGTGAAACGGAAGGTGCCCCGACGATAGAGTTTGTAATCATCAACGTGTTGCTAAAAAACGCGCATGGGCCATTATTTACACGCAAGAATTGGACAAGAAAGCGGAACTCTGTAGGGATATCGTGTTTAAAACGCGCCTATGGATTGTCAATATGTACCTGGAAAGGGCTGGAGCACTTTACATCCTATGTCTGGTCATCGGCGGTACCACATTACCTAGCATTGTTAGCGCGGCTTGCTCCGACGTAGAGAGATCTGGAAGACCAGGTTTTATCTTGAGATGGTTATCTCAGGGGATGGTGTGTCAAAAAATCGAGAAAAACAACATAACGATATTAATAGGGTGCGCTTTATCGGCTACCTTCAAAAAAATGGTGGGCGTGTGAACCAAACTGCCCATTTTGTGGGCGTGATTTTGAAAATTCGTCCATTTATGGACGGACACTAGTTAGCGCTCAAATGGTAGAAATGCATTTGATTAACCCCACGAATCCCTATTTTTAGGTAAGCGGTCGTCATCATCAATCAGCAATACTTGATGAGGTAAATCACCACCCCATTTCCAAAAAATCAAGTTACCGTCATTATCCTGCCTTTTCTCCGCAAAAGAAGGAACAATGATGCCTGTAATATTAATCTTGATCAATGTTATCGCTATTTCCCAGGACGGTGGGGTAATGCCTGTATTTGATTGATATTCCCAAGCGCACGAAAGATCAGATGCATCAATACCATGCTGCTTTAGCTCATCTGGGTCGCGAAGATCAACAATGTCCTGGCAATCGACTTTGTACGCACAGAGCATTGTTGGCTGAGGACGGCTAGGAAACTTTTGATGGTATTCTGACAATGCTGTTATGGGTGATAAAGCAGTGTATAACGCCGGGGTTCCTACGGGGTTAAAACGTCCGCCGTTGTAAGATGCACCAGCACCAGAAAGGGGAGAAAAAGACCACTCTGGTTTATGGGCACGGTATACCATGCCCGAAAACTGCATTAGGCGAAGCCGCCTTCACTAGTTCGTGCCAAATACTTTTTTACAGCGTCTGCCATACCTCTATTAACTAAGTCCCTAGCAGTCAAATCGCCAAAACTAGGGAGCTGTTCAGAACAATACCAGGCATAAGCTTGAAAGGAATTTCCGCACCACGGCGTTACCTGATTGATGATCTGAATCATATCATTCAAGCGTCTTTGCGCTGGGGTAGCTTGAAACCTTTTCTTTTTGGTTACAACATCCACAGATAAACCAGTCACGACCGCAATTTCTTTAACAGTCGTGTGAAACTGTTTAGCCAGCGAACTTGGGCTAACATAGCCATCGTCATCAATTACAAGCTTGGTAAATTCAAGCATAATATGCCCATCCATATGTCGGTAATTACGGCATAATTATAGGGCATGTAGTAGAAAAATACCAGAAATGTAACTTATTTACTAAAGGAAATATTAAATAACTAATAAATACCAACAACATGGATAAATTCTGTAAACAAATAAAAACGGGTATTTGAAACGTAATATCAGCATCAACATATTCTGTGAGGACTTATCTAGAGAAATATCGCTCAGCCTTAATTGGAATTCGCATGATCGAAAATATCGATTATTGTGATCATTTAAATCTATTTTACAGATCATCACTCGCTGACTAATATATAGCTATGTTTATGGATCATCGATCCAATGACCGCTATGGTAAATATTTTTACTGACAATATGACAAGCATTAACAATTAACAACTCAAGGAGAATATCCATGTCGCTGAAAGGGACAAAAACCGAAGGTAATTTAAAGGCCGCTTTTGCGGGAGAATCACAAGCGAATCGTCGTTATCTCTACTTCGCTTCCAAGGCCGATGTCGAAGGTTATAATGATGTCGCGGCGGTGTTTCGTTCTACTGCGGAAGGTGAGACCGGACATGCACATGGACATTTGGAATTTTTAGAGTCTGTTGGCGATCCTGCCACTGGTCTACCTATTGGCAGTACCGCTAACAATCTCAAGGCCGCCGTCGCCGGTGAAACACATGAATATACCGATATGTACCCCGGCATGGCCAAAGATGCGCGTGATGAAGGCTTTGATGAAATTGCAGTTTGGTTTGAAACCTTAGGCAAGGCCGAACGTAGTCATGCCAATCGTTTCCAGAAGGCTATCGATACGCTGGACGATTAAAAAATAGGGGATCCCAATAATGAGTAAGGTTGGCAGTGGGCGCGAAGGTAGCCTTGAAGCGCCCACTCGTCATCCTGTAGATTGGCAGGCACCGGAATTTTACGAGCAAGATAATCTCGATCGTGAACTTGAAAGAGTCTTTGATATCTGTCACGGGTGTCGGCGCTGTGTGCTGTTGTGCGAGGCGTTTCCGACACTATTTGATCTCGTGGACGAGAGCGAGAGTATGGAAGTCGATGGCGTTGCCAAGCACGATTAC
>JBGMRO010000672.1:0-2498 GCA_048061555.1 Thiohalomonadales bacterium
TTCAAATACGCGTAATTTTATCTGCTCTCTATTTAATACCTGCATAAAACCTATATTAGCGCGCTGTGGAAATACAGGGTGTTTCTCTAGTACTGCCCCTAATGCCTGCACACGAGCCTGTGACACATCATCTACCAAGATCACCATGTGAGGGTTACCGATCGAAACCGCGCCGAACTCGATAACCTCTTGTTTTAATTCTATTTTATATCGTATACTTGGGTTAAGCTGTAACGGTATCTGGGCAGGCTCAAATACCGGCTGCCCCATATCGACACGCACTTGGCCGTCGTCCATAAGCTGAAGACGAATACGCCCACTATTCGTATCGACCAAAATTTCTGAATTTTGGGTTAGACCATGATCGACCACAAAACGAGCAAAACAGCGCGCGCCGTTACCACATTGCTCTACTTCACCACCATCGCTATTAAAGATACGGTATTGGAATTCCGCATCTGTTTGGCGAGGCCTCTCTACTAATAGTAGTTGATCAAAGCCAACCCCGAAATGTCTATCTGCCATGCTGCGTATCTGCGCCGCACTCAGATTGACCTGCTGATTAATCGCGTCAATCAGCATGAAGTCGTTACCCAAGCCATGCATCTTGCTAAATTTAATCTTCATTTGCCGAATTTGCCACCCAATCACCCGATTTGCCGCCAGATTTTCTGATCACCTGTATATTACCTATCACCATAGCCCGATCGACTGCCTTACACATATCATATATGGTTAATAATGCAATTTGCACTGCGGTTAGGGCCTCCATTTCAACCCCCGTTTTACCTGAGCTACTAACTTTCGCACGACATTTGACTGTAGACTCATCTTGCAGCAACTCAAAATCTACGCTGACATTGTTCAGCGCCAACGGATGGCATAAGGGCACTAGATCAGCCGTCTTCTTGGCCGCCATTATGCCGGCAATTCTAGCGACACCCAGAACGTCCCCCTTGCCATGACGTCCAAACCGAATATGTTGCAGGGTATCGGCGTGCATCGTGATGATACCCGTAGCCACCGCGACTCGGTCGGTCACGGTCTTGGCACCGACATCCACCATATGGGCCTCGCCTGCGGCATTGAAGTGACTTAATTTATTCTTTCTCATTCTGTTATTCCTTATACCATTGTCTATCTGCCCTTATGTCGTGCCCACTAATTAGCACCCATCCACACTTACAGTAGCTAAAGTCACACAGCAACAGGTTAAAACCCTAGGTCACTAGCAATTTAGGCGGCGCAGATCTGGTAGACTAATGCCTTGCACGAAGCTGGAGCGAGACCATGCCAACCACAGCAAACCAGATGAATTTATAAGCCATTGATATTTATTTATATTATAGTATATACCGCGCGTGACAATTAGGAACCTTATCGTTAACATAAGGTCTCAAATGTGTAACAACTAAGCTTATTTTGGGTAATCACGATATGTCTGTAACCGTTAAGTTTTTTTCAAGTTTACGCGAGACCATCGGCATGTCAGAATCTATACTCGACACCGACAATCTATTGACCGTCGCGGAGGTATGGTCTAAGTCTACCAATAATGCTGACTTACCACCAAATACCCTGGTCGCGATTAATATGGACTATGTCAATATCGATGCCAATGTAAAAGATGGTGATGAAATAGCATTTTTCCCCCCAATATCCGGTGGTTAGTGAATCAAAAATCGTAACTACTCATGCGGTCCCGGTAAAGCTTCATCTCTGCGTTAAAAAATGGTCATTTACGCGTGTAAATTCACATTTTTTGCCTTGATCTGAAGCTTTACCGGAACAGCCTGAGCAGTTACAAAAATTCAGTAACACGCTACACAATTGGATATTATTTGGCGAAGGGTGAGTAGTTACCAAAAATCTAGTCATTTATTTTTATCTTATTGCAGTAATTGGCTTCTCAAATTTCGCAGTTTAATCCACTTTGTCCTGTTCAAGCATGACCAAAAACAACGATGACCTAATCAATAGCCGTGTCGAATTTCCAATGTAATCATTAAACCTAACGTAATTCATACACTGCTTTTGTTTACCGCCACACCAGCAAGAGAACATAACACATGGCAACTTATCTACAAGATTCCCTCATCGAGCCCTGGTTGGCTCTGTCCGATTATCAGCGCGAGATGACACATTGCACCGGCCAATACGGCGCAAGTAATATTTTTATCGGTACCATGCGAGACTACAACGAAGGCGCCGGTGTCAGCGAGATGATGCTGGAACACTATCCGGAAATGACACGACGACACCTAGAAAAAATCGAACATGAAGCACGCCAAGAATTTGACCTCTTGGATAGCTTGATTATCCACCGTTTTGGCGCCATCCACCCGAATGAACCCATCGTCGTCGTAGCGAGCTGGGCCGCCCATAGAGATGCGGCATTTAAAGCCAGCCGATTTATGATTGACGCCTTAAAACAGCGAGCCCCATTTTGGAAAAAAGAGACGCTGGTTAATAGCGGTGAGTCTCGCTGGGTCACCGCC
>JBGMRO010000673.1:0-2493 GCA_048061555.1 Thiohalomonadales bacterium
TCCAGCAGTGTTGGTTTTCCCAGGTTGGCAGCTCGACCATAAGTCCGCGGCATAACAAAATAATTAACACGGACATATTTTTCAATGGCTGAGAATTGTGTAGAGTGAAACGAACACAATTCTCAGCCATTGAAAAATGCACCCCCCATGCTGTAAGGCGCACAGGGTATAAATGCTTAGACGTTAAACATAGGAACCGGAATGATTGGAGCAGTATTATTTACATGGTTACAAGGAGCTGAATTCTACAGCGAATTGCATAAACAAGCAGTTGACATCTTACCTTCAGGTGAAGGAAAAACATGGATTGACCTAGGCTGTGGGCCGGGACTGGTATCAAGACTAGCATCTGAGAAACTATATGATGTAACTGGTGTTGATACGGATACTTCCATGATTAAAGCAGCTCGACGTCTTAAAAAATGGCATGGATCAAAAGCAAATTTTGAAGTTGGTGATCTATCCTACTTATCTGCTAAAAAACCTGATGTTGTATCAGCAGCATCTCTACTCGCGGTGCTCGATGATAAAGAGGATGCAATAAATAAAATGTGGGAGAGTATTTCACCAAAAGGCTATTTACTCATAATTGAACCTACAAAGCTCATGAATCAAGAAAATGCAAAAGAACTTATTAAAACTGGATTGCCAAAAAAGCGACTAAGCGGCCTTAAAATGTGGGCGATGGCACGGGAAAATCGTGCAGTAGACCCAGCCATATTTGATACTATAAGAGCTAGTGAAAAAAAGACTGTAGACCTTTTAGGCGGCCTAGTTAAAGCACGAGTATTTCAAAAATAATTTTATTGGCGTACTTGTGAATAAAAAAGCCTAACGGATAAGATTAGATTGTGAGAGTGAGGAATGAACGAACCACAATCTGAACAAGCGCGTACATGTGGATTATTTTAACTTTAGCGGTGTTTATGCGGCTCGCTACCGCTCACAAAATCGCATAAACACATATGAGCCGTTCTTGAGTCAATAGGCATTACTAAGTATTTTCAGTTACGTTGGTAGCTAAAAGATAAATCGACTAGCAAAATCGAATACCTAATTAGTCCATGGTTGCTTGTTAAGTCGTCGCTTCCAGCAAACACACACGAGGGCCTCTTATCGTGGTCTCACCACTGCCTGCGTATCATTTCAATCCATTGATGATGCAGGAGGTAGGGCGACCTAGTTTGTGCGCTATTGCCGAAAGTTCATTCGCTTTTGTAACTTGAGTAAATATTTTTGTGCCGTTTTGTTGCCACGCAAATACAGCACAGCGGCCTCTGAAAATAACCATTTTAAATGTGCATTGCCAATCTTATTACCTTGTGTGCCATAGCTTTTACTGGCTGACTCGGCCTTACATTTTACCAACCTTGCGTAGGATGCGAAATTTTTTACTGACTCAAATCGTTCAATAGGCCCAACCTCGTATATGATAGTAAGCGCAAGGAGAATCTTCGCAAACATAGCATTGATTTTATTGACGTTTCCGAAACGTTTGAATATCCAATGATCTCAATCCTCGACACCAGAAATAACTACGGCGAAGATCGAATAAGCAGTATTGGTTATGTTCAAAATCGAGTGAAGTCAACGTTAAAAATAATTCTCGCCCTGTAATGCTTCTGTCAATCGAGGGATCTTCGCGAGTAGCCTTGCCTCTATTTTGGCTTGCAAGTAAGTTACGTTTTGTTTATGATTTTGCATCTCCGTTCCCAGACTATTTGCCACCCACCCGATTAATTCATTCGAACTTGCACGTATACTCTCAACACTGAGCAAGGCATGGTTCAAACAGCCCAGGCGCATTGCGACGACCAACAACACCGGCCAGTTGCATGCAGCTACCATATCAGCGCTGGTATGAGTGTCGCTAATAGGGACCAACCAACCACCTGCACCTTCAACCACAACAATATCCACCTGTGATTTAATCTGCCAATAACAATCCTTAATTTTATTGATGTCTATTTTGGTCACCGCTTGGTTTGCCGCTATGTGCGGAGCGATGGGGGGTGCGAAGGCGTAGGGATTCACAATATCATAGGGTATTTCTACGCTGGCTTCGGCCATAAGTGCCAGGGCATCATCATTGCGTAGGCCCTGCGGCAAGGCTTCACAACCACAGGCGATAGGTTTCATCGCGGCGACTTTGAGTCCCCTGCTTTTTAGGGCCTGCATCAATAATAAAGCCACCCATGTCTTGCCCACGTCGGTATCGGTGCCAGTGATAAAAATACTTTCGGAAATAAGGTTGGATGTCTCGTGGCCCATTAGCTTAGAGACACATTAATTTGATTAGCGGTATCCGTGCCCTTCCAGGCATGGCCAAAGACAACTTCGTATGTCGCGGGTAATTTACCCTGCTGACGATACTGTTCATACGCTTTTTTCATTTTGGCAAGACTGGATCTTCCCGTAAGTCCCTGCGACTGGTGACTGTGTGCGTTGTGGGCACCAAGTGCCTTGAGTTCGCGCATCAAGGTTTCTACTTTG
>JBGMRO010000674.1:0-2485 GCA_048061555.1 Thiohalomonadales bacterium
TCTATAATGACCACCGTGCGTCTACCCGCAGCATTGGCATGCAACAGATAACGGTAAATCAGATCGACGAAGATCTTGATGCTCATGTGTTTTTCAGGATAACGAATACGCAATTCGTCACAAATCGTGGCGAGTAATTCGTGCGCCTGAAGTTTGGGATTCAGGACGACTGCAATATTCGCATTTTCGGGGACTTGTTGCAGCAGACAACGAGAAATCGTAGTCTTGCCCGTACCCACCTCTCCGGTCAGTAAGACAAAACCACCATCGCCGTTAATTCCATAGACCAAGTGCGCGAGTGCCTCACGATGCCGCTCACTCATATATAAAAAGCGCGGATTTGGTGCAATGGAAAAAGGCGTTTCGTTTAATCCAAAATGCTGTTCGTACATTAATTAACCGCTTATTTGTTAATCATCGTTAATATGACGCGAGTATGCGCTAGAAGGCCATTTTACATCGGAAATACAAAAAAATTCGAGAGCCCTATTTATTTTAGCATTATAGAGCAAAACAGCCGCTACGCATATTGTCCATTTTCACAAACTGCGGTATAAAACAATGGCATATTTCTAATGGATTAGTTTGCTATACCTTCAGTTAGTGCCCATCAATTAGTCACACCCTCAAGTACAATAGACTCTCAATAGTTGATTCAGTTCATCTAAAAGACACTTAAACGTCTGCTATTATATATTTATAATCAGCAGCTTATCGTCATATCGCTAGAATATAGCTGCTGTTTCTGGCAGATCGACTATAATAGTTTTTATGCTAACTGAACTCTCCTTTTTACCTATAAAACCCTCTTCAAAAGAACAGCGCCGCCTAAAACGATGGCAGTTAGTCAACTATTTGCGTGTATTCGACGCAATAGAAGGTAAACTGCTCGGTCATTTGGTCGATGTAAGCAAAGATGGCATAATGATATTAAGCAGCGAACCGTTGGTTTGTGGAAGAGAATATAAACTTCGCATGGAACGCCTATCTAACAGCGAATTCACCCATTTCGAATTAACCGCTATAGGCCAATGGAGCAAAATCGATCAGGACCCTCATTTACACAATACTGGCTGCCTGTTAGTCGATCCCGGCGAAGAGGCCCTAGCATGCTTACAGTTACTGATGGATGAGCTGCGCGCAGATCACGACGAATAAGTAGACCCGGCAGGCCCCTCACTGTCATTGGATACAATACCCACTAAACAGCCCACCCAAGACCGATAAATATTCATTAAAAGCAATCAATTATTCGTTTTTTTAGCAAAACCTTAGAAAACACCTAAATATTAGAATAAGTTATGGATGGGGCACTACCTAGTGTCCGTCCACAAACGAGGATATTTCTCCAAGATCGAGGCGTACCGATTTTTTAAAGCGCAGCATATACTAATATGTGAGCATTTAAAAAATCGGTACAACGAAGATATTGGTGAAATAGACCGTTTGTGGACAGACACTACCTAATGGGTGTATAGGCTGTCTTCATCATTTCCACTACAATGCCTATCAAAGACATCCTCAACATTTTTGTACACAAGAAACTTGAGAGAATATTCCAATGAGTGACGCAGGCTGTGGCGCAGACACGACTGAACCCTATGCCTTGCGCGTGATAGGTGACAGTATGTTGCCCGAATTTGCGCATGGCCATATTATTATTGTCGACCCAGGTTTACCGATTTATCAGGGCGCCTATGTCGTCCTGCTCCAAGATGAACAGGTCATGTTTGGACAATACCATCAAAACGGGCCTCAGGAACAACTTCTATACCTCAATCCTACGTTTCAATCGGTAACATTACATAAAAATTATCTCGTTAAAGGCATTATTACCCAGCGCTCGTCGGGTCGCAGGAAGAGCATAAAACACTATGACACGCCGTACTAAACCTCTGGGAAATACCATTAACCTATAAGATAGCAATATTTGTGCAATAAACAGTGGGCAATAGAAATTATTGCGAATTCATGCGATAATTCTGTATTGCATTACCCGTCAACCAACCGATTCAACTAATTTGTAACCAGCCATTATGCCTGCTATTACTGTGTCCGCTTTGTATAAATTTGTGCCCTTGGAAGATTTGCAGGCCCGTAAATCCGCCCTACTCGCCTTTTGTCAGAATGTAGATGTAAAGGGTACATTATTGCTCGCCCATGAGGGTATCAATGGAACGATCGCAGGAACCGAGAAACAGATTGACGCCGTATTGGCTTATTTGCGGTCAGATACTCGTCTCAACGATTTGAGTGATAAACGTTCTAGCTGCGATGAAATGCCATTTTTGCGCATGAAGGTTAAATTAAAGAAGGAAATAGTCTCGATCGGTCTAGCAGAGATTAACCCGACCAAAAAAGTAGGTCAATATGTCGAGGCAGCCGATTGGAATCAACTAATTTCAGACCCCGACGTATTGCTCATTGATACACGCAATGGTTACGAGGTCGATATCGGCACATTTAGAGGGGCAATTAATCCGCA
>JBGMRO010000675.1:0-2477 GCA_048061555.1 Thiohalomonadales bacterium
CCCTGGCATTATGGAATAGAGTATAAAATGGCCGAGCAGCCCAATAAATACACGATTACACTCATTACCGTGTTGATCACAGGCGGGTTGATTTTATTGTTGGGTGCCGTTGTTCTGGTTGGCTGGTATACCCGTAATCAAGATCTGATCCAAATAGATCCTAGCTTTGTGCCCATGCAATACAACACCGCATTGGGTTTTTTTGTCGGTGGGGCGGGTTTAATTGCACTTGGCCTAGGTAAAGCGAGAATCGGATTTGGCAGTGGAATAATTCTAACGCTAATCGGAAGCCTGACCCTAATCCAGTACTTGTTCGATGTCAATTTCGATATCGATCAACTCTTCATGGAACATTACATCTATGTAAATACCTCCCAACCGGGACGTATGGCCCCCAATACAGCGCTGTGTTTTTTATTGGCTGGCGCGAGTTTCCTCACCAGTACGGTGGGTGTAAATTATCGACACCTGGGTTCTATCATTGGCGTTTTGGGTGTATTGATTACAGGGTTTGGGTTTGTTGCGCTTACGGGTTATTTTCTCCACATTGAGATCGCTTATGGCTGGGGTAAACTCACCCGTATGGCGATCCATACCTCGGCCGGCTTTATGGTGTTCGGTATTGGTGTTGTCTCTTTAGCTTGGATCTATGAGCGACGCCACAGCCGCTATTTACCGCGCAGTTTCCCCCTTATTGTCGCTATTGCTGGCTCATTAGTGACGTTCTCACTCTGGCAAGCCTTGTATTCCCAAGATAGCCAATTGCTGGAGAAACTGGGTC
Source organism: Thiohalomonadales bacterium (assembly GCA_048061555.1). GTDB lineage: Bacteria > Pseudomonadota > Gammaproteobacteria > SZUA-152 > SZUA-152 > JBGMRO01. The sequence goes on from JBGMRO010000675.1 coordinate 782, forward strand.
CTGACTACCTGGGTATGGTCGATGAAAGCGTATTGTTCTTTGGAGCATTACTCACCGGCGCTTTGGTCTTGGCTACATTTCTAGCGCAACAGGCGCAGCACCGCATGCACACCGAAGCACAGGCAAAACAAGAACTAAAAGAGCATAAAGAAAAACTGGAAGAAATTGTCGCGGCACGTACATCCGAATTGGCGCAAGCAACGGCCACAGCTGAAGCGGCCAATCAAACTAAGAGTGACTTTCTTGCGAATATGAGCCACGAAATACGCACACCTATGAATGCTATTATCGGCATGAATCATCTTTGTTTGCAAACTGATTTGACTGATCGTCAGCGGAACTATTTACAAAAAGTTGAGCTAGCCGCACATTCCTTGCTGGCGATTATTAACGATGTACTTGACGTATCGAAAATTGAAGCCGGTAAGATGGACATCGAAGCAATCGACTTTCGCCTCGAAGACGTATTAAACAATATTTCCAACGTGCTTGGTATTAAGGCGCAAGAAAAAAATTTGGAATTATTATTTAACATAGATCCACAAACATCCACTATACCGTTAGTGGGTGACCCGCTGAGGTTAGGCCAAATTCTCATTAATCTGGTCGGAAATGCAGTCAAATTCACAGAGCAGGGTGAAGTTGTGGTCGGCGCAAATGTGGTGCAGACCAATAATAAAAGCGCTAGCATAGAAATCAGTGTACGCGATACCGGTATTGGCCTGACAGAAGATCAACAGAATAAATTGTTTCAGTCCTTCAGCCAAGCCGATACTTCTACAACGCGTAAATATGGCGGTAGCGGGTTAGGCTTGACCATTTGCAAATATTTAGTGGAAAAAATGAACGGTCGCATCTGGGTGGAAAGTAAGCCTGGGATAGGCAGTACATTTACGTTTCTGGCAGAATTTGGTATCCGACAGCGCCCAGAATCGCGGTCTCTTAAACCCAGTGAAGAGTTACTGGGCATGCGGGTTTTAGTCGTAGATGATAATGCCGCCGCGCGCGATATTCTTAAAAAAATGTTAGAGGCCTTCAACTTTGATGTTTCTCTGGCATGCTCGGGTGAAGAAGCCCTATTAGAAATAGAGATGGCAGAGACCTCGGAGGAACCCTACCGGCTGGTATTAATGGATTGGAAAATGCCAGGCATGGATGGTATAGAGACAACTCGCAAAATTCGCTCAAATAGAAAACTCGTAAACATTCCTACAGTGATTATGGTCACGGCCTACGGACGCGATGAAATCTTGCAAAAGGCGCAAGATATTTCTCTAGATGGATTGTTGGTTAAACCGGTAAATCCATCGGTTATGTTGGATAGTATCATGTCGGTATTTAGCCAGGTACGGCCTGAGGTTTCACTCAGTACCGAAAAACCTGCGCTTCAACGTTTGGCAGTTACCAAGCTTCGCGGCGCAAAGATACTGCTTGTGGAAGACAATGAGGTGAACCAGGAATTGGCCATGGAGATCTTAAACAATGCAGGCATGACCGTGACGGTAGCGAATAACGGTGAAGAGGCGTTGATTATCCTAGACGAGGATAAATTTGATGGCGTATTAATGGATGTACAGATGCCGGTCATGGACGGCTATACTGCGACAAAAAGAATTCGTAGCCGTAGTGAATATGCCGATTTACCCATATTGGCAATGACCGCCAACGCCATGGCCGGTGATCGGGAAAAATCTCT
>JBGMRO010000676.1:0-2475 GCA_048061555.1 Thiohalomonadales bacterium
CAATTTGCTACGGCCCGACGGCACAATAAAAAAGACCTATTATTAATGAGCATAGACCGAGAAGCAAGAATATTTAACGATTTCACCTATTTACACAATAATCTCTTCTACTCGAATAGGGAATAACTATTCGGGGTAACTACGGGGCGTAACGTTAGTGGCCACGACGCTGATATAACAGGGGCTGGAAGGCGCTGTACAAGCAAGATTAGGAACAAATAGCAAAATCAAATTGCAACGATTGAGTAATTAAGCGATGATTAACACGATAGAATCCCCCTATGTCCATGCAGGCAATGAGACCAATTTTGACTCATTGGTTTTAAAAAATTCCGATTCTGGCCCCGTTTTGCTAAATTTTTGGTCAAAAAAGGCCGGCCCCTGTCTACGACTATACCCAATACTCGACAAAGTGATACACCACTTTGGCGGTAAAATACTGTTAGTCAATATCGATGTAGACAAAGAAGTCAGCATTTGTAAAACCTTTGGAATCGCTAGTGTACCGACCCTGAAGCTCATCCGACAACAGGAAGTACAGGAGACACTATTTGGTTATCAATCTGAAGCCGACCTTTTGAGGTCGTTAGAAAAATATTCAAAGAATGAATCAGATAAAGCACTCGCCGAAGCGCTTTCGATGTACGCCCAAGGAGAACACTCAGTCGCCTTTGAAATGATTGCGAATGCAATCGTCGCCGATCCTACAAACTGCAAACTACCGGAAACGATGTGCAAGATTCTTATTCACGAGAAACGCTACGGGGATGCCACAAATTTAATCGGATCATTACCCAACGATATGCGTGACGATAACAAAATTAAGCGGCTTATTTATTTACTGGAGTTTCATGCCGTTGTGGCTAAAAATAACGAAATCGATATCCTCGATACACAGGCAAATAATGAACCCGTAAATCTGCAACACCTATTTTTTCATTCTGCCCACTGCGTCATTAATCAAGACTATGAACAAGCCTTACAATCTCTAGAACGAATTATTGATCAGGATGCAAACTACCAAGACAATATAGCCAAACAAGCATTGACGAAGGTTTTATTTATTCTCGGTGAAGCACATGAGCTCGTGGATATACCTAAAGCGTCTGAGAATTAGGTGTTTAGTGCCTGTCATATTTTGTCCATAGCGAGGCGAAATGACGCGTAATAGTCGGCTTATTGCAAGGAATTTCAACGAAGCTATGAATAAAATGGGACGGCAATAAAGCCTAAATCTCAGACGCTTTGGGTATATATATCGGCACCACACAAAATCACCCACTGTTTCATGACGTCGACGGTCTCAAATCAAGGTCACTACACCACTTCTTTGGCTCGTTCAAAACGCTGTATTTTTGCAACGCTGGGGTATACAGTACCAATATGTCTTTTAACGAATATATACTTGCCAATGAGTTGACTATACGACTATCGTTTTTTATAACGATACTTGCCGCAATCGCTATTTGGGAAATTATTGCGCCAAAAAGGCTTTTGACGATTTCGAAGGGCCTACGTTGGTTTAATAATATTGCCCTCGTGGTAGTTAATAGCATAGTGATTCGACTTATTTTTCCCACCGCTGCTATCGGTGTCGCCTACTTTGCACAGACCCATGGCTGGGGTCTGCTCCATTATTATCCAATTCCGACAGGGTTTTCCGTGCTCATCTCCGTCATTGCCCTAGACTTTATTATATATTTACAGCATGTATTGGTGCATGCGATACCTGCGTTATGGCGCCTACATCGAGTCCATCACGCCGATATGGATATCGATGTCACTACCGGTGCCCGCTTTCACCCCTTAGAAATTATTTTATCGATGTTGATTAAGTTTGCGACTATTGTGGTCTTAGGCCCACCAGTGATTGCCGTGATCATCTTTGAGATACTGTTGAATGGTACGGCTATGTTTAATCATGGCAATATATCTCTGCCCAAGCGCGCCGATAAAGTCCTGCGTCTCTTTATGGTTACACCCGATATGCACCGAGTACATCACTCCGTGGAAGTGGATGAAACGAATAGTAATTTTGGTTTTAATTTACCCTGGTGGGATCGTCTATTCGGTACCTACCGAGACCAGCCTCGCGCTGGCCATATCGATATGCAAATTGGTATACATGGTTTAAGAGATACAAAACAGGTGCAACATTTATCTGGAATGCTACAAATTCCGTTTAGAGGTAAAATTAATGATTATGTTATTAATCGACGTGATCATTCTGAATAATATACGGCCACTAAATAGTGCCCATCCACAAAGGAATACATTTTCCCAAGATCACTTCTCTAATGCATCCATGCATTGGCAGCATAAGGCTATCCATGGCCAAAAAGGTATACGGAATTTTTAAAGCGCTGCCGGAACAACGAAGTATATAGTGAGTATGACCTCGGTCATAGGACTGACATGGCCAATTCAGGACACGCTGTGAATACATCCCTGTAAGCTCAACTGCCGCATCCATGC
>JBGMRO010000677.1:0-2472 GCA_048061555.1 Thiohalomonadales bacterium
GGTCGGCCGAGATCTGGGCGAGACTATATAGAATTAGCAAATCGCTATCGATCTTTATTTATCTCAAATGTACCGTTGTTAGATGAGAATATAGACGATATGGCCTATCGCTTCATACAACTTATTGATGAACTCTATGATCGTCGCATTAAGGTGGCAATCAGTGCCGCTTTGCCACCACAGGAGTTATACCAGGGCAGGCAACATCAGTTTGATTTTGTTCGAACAATTAGTCGCTTAGAGGAAATGCGCCAAACCTATTAAGAATGTATTAGCGACGTATTGTAAGTATTGATCAATGCAAAATAGGCTGGGTCAATAGATCAGTCTATAGCTAAATTTGCATAGCAAAATTTTATGAAATAAACACATGTTTCCCGTGTCGAACAACAAAGCACAGCCGATAGCTACTAATGACTATATTGATAAAACGGCAGAGTTGGCAGCTATCAAAATCATTAAGTTGGAGAACTTATATGAAATCGAAAATTATGAGATTTGTACTCGTTTCCTTGTTGTCTCTTGCCGGGTCGACAGTGCATGCTTATGAATCGCTGGGCCTGTCTAGTGAGCAACAGGAGTGTTTTTCTTACGCGATGATCGGTATGGATTCTGTGATAAATTCTCGCTTGGGTTTGCCTCCAGAGCACGCTTTAGAAATATCACGGGTAACAAATGCGAGAACTGCGGACGCCAAGTTTGACAATGTCGTGCTCAATGTAATGTTAAATGCCTATCTTTGGCGCACCTCGCCGCATAGTTATGCAATTAAGGTGTTTTACGAGTGCGCAAAAAATAGTACACAGCAACGGCAGGCTAAGTACTAGTTTAGTGCTAAAAAAATGGAGTTTTTATGGCAACGCTAAAAATAGAAGAATTACAAACCTTGTTAGTTGAGCCCTCTACTGCACAAAATAATTACATTGTAAAATGCCTGAACAAAATTGGTATTCAGAATATTTCACAAGCCGCTGATGGAAAAATGGCGTTGCAGTCAATGGAGAAAAATTTACCGGATTTGGTTGTTAGTGCGATGCACTTACAGGGTATGACTGGTACAGAGCTGGTGCAAACGATGCGCATGGAAGAAGCCCTGAAGGAGTTGCCCTTCATGCTAATCTCGAGTGAGACCAACTACCGCTATTTAGAGCCTATACGGCAAGCGGGTGTCATTGCCATTCTACCCAAGCCGTTTGATGTTAAACAGCTACAGGCCGCAATAGATGCGACCATCCAGTATATTTCGCCGGGTGAGCTGCAGTCGCGATCATTCAACGGGGAGGATCTCTCGGTACTGGTTGTCGATGATAGTTTCACTGCACGCCGGCATATTAGTCGGGTATTAAAAAATATGGGTATCGAAAAAATTATCCAGGCAGAAAATGGTGTCGAGGCCTTAGAAATAATTGGTGAGAATTATTTCGACATTATTGTCACCGATTACAATATGCCAAAAATGGATGGGTTGGAGTTAGTTGAACATATTAGGAACAACAGTAACCAGTCTTCAATTCCTATTCTTATGGTCTCGAGTGAAAGTGATGAAAGTCGCTTGGCTTCAGTACAAAAATCTGGTGTTTCCGCAATCTGTGATAAACCTTTTGATGCCAAGGTCGTGAAAGATTTGCTGGTTCAATTTCTTGAATAAATGCTGTTAGTCGTTAGGAATTATTATGTCGATCGGTCTAGATAACTTACGTTTACTACATGTCGAACCCTCAGATACGCAACGCAAACTCATTGCTGCCGAATTCGCCAAGATTGGTGTCAACGCGGTAACTTGGGTTCAAACAGGTCAGCAAGCAAAGGATATATTGGCCGATACAGAGTTCAATCTAATCGTCAGCGCGATGCATTTAGCGGATACGACAGGTTCTGAGCTAATCAATAATATTCGAAATGGTACTAAGCAATCCAATATACCCTTTATGCTTATTTCCAGTGAGACTAGCTCGCGATATTTAGAGCCAGTGCGGCAGGCAGGCGTCGTCGCGATGTTACCCAAACCCTTTGCGACAGAGCAGTTAGAAAAATCGATACATGCGACTCTGGATTTTATCGAGCCCGATGAACTGGAAATCGTGAATGCGTATCTGGAAGAGTTTAGTGTATTGGTGGTAGATGATAGCGAGACCTCTTTGCGGCACATTGTGCGGCTATTGAAAAAGATGGGGGTAGAGAAAATATTTGAGGCGCGTGATGGTAGAGAGGCCTTGTCCCATATGCGGGTTGAATCTATTGATCTAGTGGTCACCGATTATCATATGCCTACGATGGATGGCAAAGAACTGATACAACGTATTCGAAGGGAGGAAGAACAAACCGAAGTACCGATTTTAATACTTTCTTCGGAGCATGACCAGGCTAAGTTAGATGAATTACGGGCGATAGGCGCATCAGAGATTTGTGACAAACCCTTTGCGACCAATGTCATCAAGCAATTGATAGAAAAAATTGTCAATACCTAATACC
>JBGMRO010000678.1:0-2470 GCA_048061555.1 Thiohalomonadales bacterium
ATACCATATAATAAAAATTCTATACATGACATGACCGTGATTTCGATGCAGGCTATTTGGTTGCAAGATAAACAATTAAGCTGGGATGGTGAACAGAAATTACCTAGCCCTGCTTCAGATGAAGCCTTAATCCGAGTCGATCTCGCCGGAATTTGTGGTACCGATCTAGAACTTCTCAAGGGATATTATCTATTTACCGGCATACCTGGGCACGAATTCGTTGGTACCGTGATAGAAGCGCCCGATAATCAATCGCTCATTGGCAAACGCGTGGTCGGGGAAATTAATATCAGTTGTGGTGAGTGCGATGAATGTCTCGTAGGTCACCCAAGACACTGCAACCGACGCAATGTACTAGGGATAAAAAATCACCACGGTGCATTCGCAGAATTTCTAACCCTGCCCGTTAAAAACTTACACACCGTACCCGACACGGTAACAAATGAGCAGGCGGTGTTTGTGGAGCCCATCGCCGCAGCGTGCAATATCCTCGAGCAACTATCTATAGATGCGACAACAAGCATACTCATTATGGGTGCGGGCCGCTTAGGCCAACTGATAGCACAGGTACTCAATACCACTGGCTGTAACCTTGAGGTCTGTATTCATCATTTATCCCAACAAACACTTTTAAACAGCTTTGATATCAAGACGATAACCGAAAAAGAACTACTCAATAGGCGTTACGATTGCGTTATCGAGTGCAGTGGCGCGCCATCCGGTCTAACTACCGCCTTGCTGGCCGTGAAACCACTCGGAACCATCGTATTAAAGAGCACCTACCATGGTAAGGCACATTTTGATCTTTCTATATTGGTCACTAATGAAATAAGCTTGCTAGGCTCACGTTGCGGTTCCTACTCCAATGCAATAGCTTTATTAGAACAAGGCAAAATCGACCTCAGTTTACTGGTCGATAAGTATTATAACTTGGTCGATTTCAAACAGGCATTCGAAGATGCAGCAAGGCCGGGGGCCTTAAAGGTTTTATTTAAGACAGCACCAGAGTCATAGCCGTAGTTACAGAGCCGTAGTTACAGAGCCAAGGTTACCGAGCGGCACCTTAACTGTGTAGAGATCACCGCGTAACATCGGCGGTCGAAAGTATGGCTAAGGCATGATCTCGCAGCGCGTAGTTTCCTATAGTAATCGTAGCCTGTTGCACAGGGCGCTTGGTTTCGGGACTAACAGTGTCGGTGTCGGTGTCACCTACCATCGGCTGACTCGTATCCTGAAATAGCCGCCAGATCTGTCCACTGGGTAGCGTGGGTAATACAAACGTCACAGTATCCACTGTCGCGTTAAATAAAAGATAGAGTCTTTCCCCTGATTCTTTATTCGCATTGATCATACAAGCAAGCAGACCATTACCGCCGTTCCAATCGGGCGTCGATAGATTTGGGCCGAACCATTGAATCTCTTGCGCACTATAAAAACGTTCCTCACTCAACACCGGAAACTGACGTCGCAATGCAATTATGCTGCGGACAAATTGAAATAGCTCAGTATTTTTCTCTAAGAGCGTCCAGTCATACCAACTCACCGCATTGTCCTGGCAATAAGCGTTATTGTTACCGGCCTGGCTACGCCGAAATTCGTCGCCGCCCAACAACATCGGTACACCCCGTGATAACATCAATGTGGCAATCATGTTTTTTATCTGTCGCAGTCTTAACGCCTCTATTGCGGGGTCGTCGCTTGGGCCTTCAACGCCGTTATTAGCACTATAATCGTCGTTAGTGCCATCCCTATTGTTTTCACCATTGGCCTCATTGTGTTTTTGCGCATAACTGACCAGGTCATTCAGGGTGAATCCATCGTGACTGGTGATAAAATTAATACTATGCGCAGGAACCTTGCCACCGTATTCATAGATATCTGCGCTACCAGCCAGCCGGCTGGCCAGCGCACCCGTCATACCACCATCTCCGCGCCAAAAACGACGCACGTCATCCCGGTAGCGCCCGTTCCATTCCGACCAGCGTCGCCCCATAAAGCTACCCACTTGATACGCGCCCGCAGCATCCCAGGCCTCGGCGATAAGTTTGATATCACGGAGTATGGGGTCTTCGGCTATACGTTCTAATAAGGGTGGGTTGGCTAATAAATTACCCTGACGGTCACGTCCCAATACCGATGCTAAATCAAAACGAAAGCCATCCACTTGCATCTCAATTACCCAATATCGCAAACAATCTAGGATGTAATCACGCACCACAGGGTGGTTACAATTGAGTGTATTGCCAGTACCTGAGTAGTTTTTGTAATAACGCAGGTCTGCTTCCAACAGATAGTAAATTGGATTATCCAGGCCCTTGAAATTGATCGTCGGCCCCAGGTGATTGCCCTCAGCCGTGTGGTTAAAAACGATATCAAGGATGACTTCAATACCGATCCGGTGACACTCCCGCACCATGGTCTTGAACTCATTTATTTGACTTCCGGGTGTGCCACCACAGGCGTAGTGTTC
>JBGMRO010000679.1:0-2470 GCA_048061555.1 Thiohalomonadales bacterium
TACAGTTCTGGATATTGGGACAAAAGTAGCTGTGATTTACTGCCCACGGGTGTCGACTATGCGGTTTTTGACGCAGCGGTGAATTCTGGACCCGGGCGTAGCATAAAATGGTTGCAGGCCGCCGTTGGGGCTAAGCAGGATGGTCAAGTGGGACCTAAAACCCTCGCTAATGTCGAAGCCCATGAACCTAGTCAAGTGACAAATAATCTATGCGATCGTCGTTTGAATTTTTTACGTAAGCTGTCCACGTGGTCAATTTTTGGCAAGGGTTGGCGGCGTCGTGTTGAAGACGTACGTATCACTGCCTTCGAGATGGCAGGGGGCAACAGTACCGATACTGTGATCATGCCGTCAGTGGATTATGATACCGTCAAAAAAGGCTCTCGTGGTTTTTGGGTACGCAAACTTCAGCAGGCCCTTGAGATTCATGTCGACGGAATATTCGGTAGCGACACCGAGGCTACCCTTATAAGCTGGCAACGAGCACATGGCTTGGAACCTGATGGCATCGCTGGCCGCAATACATATCGATCGTTAGGCTTGCTCGCATAGTCCATATTTTGATGTGAATTGTTTTATTCACATCAATATCGATAGTAGCTACTTTGTTGTTGGGTGTGTTGTTGATGACGAACCATGTAGGCAGCTTGTGCGGCCGCCAATTCGGCGGCCGTGATGGGTGCAGCCAAACTTGTCGTACTTCCCGCCCCATCAGGAACTGCATTTTGTTTGTTTTGTTTTGGCTGACATACACATGCTGTCGCACCATTTCCCGTTCTGTCTTGGTTACCAACACCCACCATTGCGGTAAACTCTAAATCCCATTTTTCACACATTTTTATACAATCAGCGGGGCCACCGTGTATCTTCCAATCACTTGCGCACCCCGTAATAAATACCAAACTCAATGTGGCTATAATTAATTTCACTATTTTTCCTCACGTTGAATTAATATTACCGCGAATCCAAACCCACAGTTATTTACCGTAGAACTAGAAGAAGGGCGCGATTACACCATAATAAATTTTATTGATCTGAAAGGGAAATTTATACGATATCGCTGCTCTAGAATTAATGCTGGGCAATAAACATACATTCGTGGTTGTAGCTTATGCACTAGGGTTTACTAACCACCTAACGGGTGGATTTTCTTGGTTATAACTTCTATTGTTTACTGTATGCTTCACTGAGCATAGGCGTATATATTTTCATAAGCGAATAAAAACAACAATAAAATTTCGCGAATCGATCTATGCAAAATTTCGGAGCATAGTGGGGGAGGTCAAATGATAAGAACAAAATCTATATCTTTGTTAAAATTTACGATGTTAGCTACTGCACTAACGGTTAGTAATGTCTATTCGGTACCTATGAATAGTATCGCCGATTCCTGGCATAATTTAGGATCGTTAAATACTAAGTTTGAAACACCCAGTGGAAACGTGCCCGCAAATCATTCCTTAGACACCTCAGAAATATGTGTGTTCTGTCATACACCACATGGCGGTGATAATAACGCCGCGGTTCCTATATGGAATAGACAATTAAATAATCCACTCGCCTATACACGCTATTCTGACCTCGGAAGCTCGACGTTTGACGCTATCGAAGTTGCTATCGGTTCGGTGACCATCGCATGTCTATCTTGCCATGATGGTGGGCAAGCGATAGATTCGTTGATTAATGCGCCTGGCTCTGGTGGATTTAATGGGCCACCGGACGCTGTACCCTACGGTAGCATGCCGCGCCTAAATCCTGTATCAGGTTCAGGTTTTGTCGGTGGCGATGTAGACAATAACACCGGAAAACTATTAACACCTGCACAAGGTATAGTGCAAAATTTAGAGACCGATCTATCTAATGACCATCCTGTTAGTATGCAATTTGCAGGAGGAGGTTTAAGTGGTTCTGGAGGAAGTTGGAGCGGGCAATCGGTAGATCCAGATTTTACGGGAAGCAGTGTACACCCCGGTCAAGTTACGCCCAATGGAGTGGTGAATGTAAGCTTTAAGTCAGCTAGTGCATCTCCGACCTCTAGATGGACGACGTTGTTTTACCTTGATCGCTCAGATTCCTTGACCCCCGGCGGTCGTGATCGAGAAGATATTATTTTTTATACACGTCAAGAATTAGGGCCGGAAGAGCCCTTTGTCGAATGTGGTTCTTGTCATGATCCGCATAATATCAACAATCCCACGTTCTTGAGGACATCAAACGGTGTCCCGCAAGGTTTACAGGCTGACTTCCCCGATGCGGCGGAAGACGCGGCAAGTGGCCTATGTTTAACTTGCCACATCAAATAATATGACGTAGGTAAAGTCGTTGTCGGTGGATTCGTATTAATTCATCGGTAATAATCGGGGCGACAATGAATAGATCGTTTCTCTATCAACATGATCAAGGGGGCGTGATCAAGGCACGGACATGTTGCCCTTCGTCAGTACACTGTCATGAAACTGCCATTCACGTT
>JBGMRO010000680.1:0-2466 GCA_048061555.1 Thiohalomonadales bacterium
TCAGTAGGTACTCCATTGGGTGCAAGTACAATAACAGATACTACAATTCGATACGCGGTTATCGATAATAATATCTATACTTATTACCTCTGGGCCAACTTTGGGAATACAACGAGCGTTGGCATCAATCAAAAGATAGTTTCATGTCTTATCAGCTATGGCTAACTATAAACGACAGTATATGAATGGTATTAAAAAATTTGTAAGTTTGACGTGTAAGGTCAGCTTGACGTTGTTCTCTGTTGTTTTGGTATTAGGTTTTACAAATTCTAGTGCCGATGAGAAGCAATCGAAAACACAATCTCATATTTTATCTACTGCCCCTGTTGAGTTTATTAGTTTAGATTCTTTATTCGTTTTAGGCGTGGTAGAAAGCGAAAATAAAGCAAAAAGCTATGCTTGGATTAGTTATAATAGTGGTAAACCCAAGGCCTATAATATTGGACAGCGAATCGATATTTTTCCTGAAATATTCCTAAGGAAAATATTGGATGATAAGATCGTATTTGAATATAATCAAAAATTGGTAGAAAAAAAAATATCAGGTGACATGATATCTAATCTAAAAATTACCGATAAAGATAGCTTTGGTGAAGAAGAAGGGGAAGAAGATAGTCTTGTTATAGAAAATACTGTCCTAGTAGACAATGCTACGATTCAATTATTTGACGGAAATTCGAAAGTAGGGGAGGAAGAAGAAGGGAAAGAACGAGAAGAAAAAAATAGCGAAACTGTCGTCGATAGCCCTGATGCTATTGTATACCAGGATATTCAAAAAAGAGATGCGTTTATACCTTCTTCGTTCAATGAAGAAGAAACCGAGGAATAGAGGGAGAAAGAATACCTTCGCGATAATGCTGATTTCGCTTTGTTTTTAATTAGACTGGTCTCGCGTTTTATATCACTGCAGTAAATCTACATCAATAGGGAATGTTAGTTCACGAGATTTCACAAATAAACAATCTGTCCCGCATTATATAATACCGGATACCCATCAAAAAATTATCCATTGCAAAAAATTAATCCTTTAAGATACCAAACAAAATAAATTTACAGCAGATCAATGATGTTGTAGTATTGACAGCGCCAATGTCATCCAGATAGAGCAAAACTTAAGCAAAATACCATACTCACAACCGCTTAAATTCTACATATCTCAGTAAATACTCGGACCGAGGAAACGTCTAATGGAGTGCAATAGGATAGAGCCGGTTAGAATAAATCCCATTATTGAAAATACTCCAGTTTTTCTCTTACTCTCATTATTTCTAATCACGCTAGTCGGACTCGGTGGCTGCGCTGATCGTTTGTCCGAGCTTGACGAGAAAATAAAGGCCGATGCTGAGGCCCGTCGTGGTGTCTATGTCAACTTGAGTTCAGACTTACAAACTGCCATCGCGATACCTAATAGCCAGACCGAGATTACACTGCTCAGGGTTGCGCCGGATGGACGCGAAACCGAAGCACCATTGGCCATCGATGGCAGTATAGCCAGTGTCAAACCACCCAAAAGTCAAGGTGAGCACGACTACCGCATTCAAATTTGGTATCGAACGGCGACGAGTAGCATTGGCGACCATCCACTATTGTTAGCTAGTGCGAGCAGGACTAGCAGTGCAGCACGCATCGAGTTTACCGCAGACGAACTGCATACCGAGCCCTACGATCGCAATGGTGACGGTAGTATTGATTTCACAGAGAAGACTGAGCCGAACTACGACGCAGATGGCGACGGAGTTAGCAATCTGATAGAAATTCTGGAAGGCGAAAATCCACGAAGCAATTTGTTACCGTTTGTGAGCCAGGCTAATATTAGTCTGGTGGAAAATGTGGACAGAAAGGGATATGCATTCTACACCGCCACCGCAATATCGCCACAGCTTGATTACGCTGGGGTACCACTGCCGCCAATCACATACAGCATTGATGTAACTAAAACCGATAGCGGTGTGAGAGACTTGTTGCGAATTGATCCAGTCACGGGTGAATTATCGACCCTGGTCGGTAAGAGATTACCAGCTTATGGTCCGGGGGAAAAAAATGTGTATAACATAGTGTTAATTGCCGCGATTTTTACCGTAGAGAAACCGGAAGATGAACCCGTAGATGTACTGGGACTGGGAAATATTCGCTATTCCCTCAATTTCAACTATTTCGGCTATGTAGGCCAAATGACCCTAACACTAACCATCACCGATATCTACAACCTGACCGTCTCCGCTACCACAAAGTCATTAGAATTTGCCTGGGCTAGCGCCCTCGATAACGACGGTAACGCCGCCGATTTTTACCAGCTACTACAAGATATAAACGGCGTCGACGATTTTATTGCTGTGAGCCAAGAAGATGCGCAGGGTAAGCTTGTCCCGCTCAAGATTCGCGACACACAATTTCGCCAAGATTTCGCCCTTCATTTAACAACTCCACAAGCAATTACGCAGTATAAGCTAGCGGCCTATCGTGATG
>JBGMRO010000681.1:0-2460 GCA_048061555.1 Thiohalomonadales bacterium
CCTTTAGCCTATAACCTATAATTATGCCAACCTCACTTAGTAATGTTATGTATAACCCGGCCTACATCATCGGCGAAAAGATCAAGGTCAAGCTGTCCCTAAATAATAAAAGTATCTTACAGGATATCATTCGCCAGCGCCTTTCCGAGACGCAACTGGGTGAACAGGCCCGAGGCGAACTCGTTGCCCAGCAATGTCTCAGCGACAGTGCGGTAGAGCTGGCAGCCATGGAACACTACAACCAACTGGCCGATAGCACGAGAAAAGACTTTCAGAAGGAAATTGATACTTTTCAAAACTTGTTAAAAAAACAGAAATCCTCCACGGCAAAGTTTGGCCTTAAATGGGGCGACATCGAAGACAACCTAGAGAACAAATTGACCAGCTACACACCTGAGTACGATGCCGACGCCGATATACGATCTATCGCACAGCAGTTAGAGGACGAAAAGTCGAAATTCTTTGCTCGAGAGATACTCGCCGAACTTCCGGAAAACCGGATACTCGACACCGCCCCCCAAACGGAAGATATCGAGGGTCGAATAAAGATCACGGTACCCGACAAAGGTATTATGTTGCAATTTGTGCAAGAAACAGAAAATCCGCACGAAAAAAACAAACCCCTGGCACATACCAGCATACTCTATTGGTTATACGATGACGTTAACGAGGAAAATATCGAGCAAGAGTATCTGCAACGGCATCAAGAAAATGGTAGTAGCTTGCCGGTCGGTATCGGTATCACCGACTCGAATGGCTGGTTAATACTAAATACGGATAGCGCACTAGAAAACGGTTTTATTAAAAACGGAGATGCCTTCCATTTTTATAGTATTGCCGACAAAAACAGATTCGCCTCACCGTGGGACAGCGAAGAGAGTATGGAGGATTATCGCCTGGCATTTATCCATCAACAAGCTGCCAATTCACATGAGACCCGAGAAAAAAAGCCAGTATCAAACCCTTACTGCTTAGACGCCGCCGAGAGGAAAATCCGCAACGCGATCGTGGTCGCCGATCTCAGCGCACGTCAAAAACGAAACTACAACTATTGGTTTCAACGCAATCGCAAGTACGGCTTTATGATATTGCCCGTAGGGCTAGGCCATATCCTCACCAAGGACCTACGTCAATTGGCCAAGGACAGCGCCGCAGCAAAGACCGCATTCGTCAAAGTGGGTCGACTCGATGTCGATGTGCGTAAATATCAGACTACCGTCGAACTGCCTATGACCTTGAAAGAAAGAGAACGGCAGTTACAGATACAAACGTTGGCGATTACGCGCGACTTGCAAGAACGGAATGAACATTTCAAGCTTCATGGAGAAAATATTCACCGTGTAAATCTAATCAAGACGTTAGTGGAAACCCATCAAAAATACCCGGCTAATGAATATGCAACCGGTAGTGAAACCAATACTCGTTACCAAATTGATTTACTCGGTCAGCTTCGCGAGGTGGATGGCGCTTACCAAAAAATACTAAAAAACGACCTCAACTTAATCAATCAACGTATCGATGACAAGGCCGGCGAGCTACTGCAAACATTACGGGGAGAGCAGCTTGGTCGACTTATCTCGGAGGAATTTGCGCATCTTAATGGTTCGCAAAGCAACGATACCACTGCCGACAGTGCACTACCTGCACCTACAACAGGCATGCAGGTCGATACGGCATGGCCACATCTATATCAGACACTCACAGACTGTCTGCTCATACTATCCCAAACTGCGCTTAAAAAAGAGGCGTGGCAGGAGTTGGGTGAAAAGATTGTCGGGATTGTGAGTGCGAATGATGAGTTGGAGCGCTATGTCCCAAGTCAATCAATTATTAGGGATTTCAAAAAACTGGGATTTACCGATGAATCGTTTTTAGAACAAGCCACGGCCATAAACCAGAAAGAAGCGACTAAGCAATTCCTGAATAATTCTACGATTGATAGCGATTCGGATTTTAAATACATCGAAAAAATGTTCGAAAGCGGCGTCAAACCTCCTTATGGTATGTTTAACGACATGCCGGGTCCACCCTCGGTCTTGCAGGCGTTAGTATACTGTTACATGGATGATTTCGCACGCTATGCGGCGGCGAACACGGTGGCAAAACCGGGTCGATCCGTACATTTTTTACGTATCACCAACCCTATGCTATATGCAACCTATTTCGCATCAAGATCGAGTCAAGCTCATACCTGGAATGAAGAAGCCTTTAAAAAATTACAGAGCAATGTGGTTAAACTAAATACTTACTACAGTATTGCCGCGAGCAAATACAACAGCCGCGAGGTTCAAAATAGTATCACGGAACTCCGCCGAGAAATACGCGTAAACATTCTCGAAAATGCCGATATCAGCAATGCCTTGGCATACCGTGCACTGTGTACCAGTCTCAATATCTATTTTGCGATCGCAGGTGTGCGTGGGTTGATCGAAGAAGGGGTAGACGCCTGGGACAGCGAGG
>JBGMRO010000682.1:0-2459 GCA_048061555.1 Thiohalomonadales bacterium
TCGCCGGTCTGATCCCAACGCGCCAGTCTATCTAAGGCGTGGCTAATGCTGTCTTCATTCATTTTACGGTGACGCCGATTTTCGTCTAGATAACCGATAATATGTTTACCGGCCGCACGACCGAATACCACAATATCCAATAGTGAGTTGCCACCTAAGCGATTTGCGCCATGTACCGATACACAGGCACATTCTCCCACGGCGTAGAGTCCGGGCACTGGCTCTTCAGCACTCTGACCGAGTGGTGCAACCACTTGTGCAAATCGATTGGTGGGTATACCGCCCATGGTATAATGCGCGGTTGGAAAGACCGGAATCGCTTCATTGATCGGATCGATACCCGTAAACGTCATCGACATATCACGTATGCCCGGCAGACGTTTTTTGATTACATCTGCACCGAGGTGATCGAGCTTTAAACGCACAAAATCTTTATTTTCACCGCAACCCCGGCCTTCACGCACCTCGATCGCCACCGCACGACTGACCACATCGCGACTAGCCAAGTCCTTTGCATGCGGCGCATAGCGTTCCATAAAGCGTTCACCATCGTCATTGATTAAATAACCACCTTCACCACGCACACCTTCGGTAATCAGCATGCCACGCCCCGCGATGCCGGTAGGATGAAATTGAAAAAATTCCATGTCTTGTACCGGTAGACCCGCACGCAGCGCCATGCCCATGCCGTCACCGGTATTGATGCGGGCATTGGTATTGGTCCGAAATAGTTGCCCCACCCCACCCGTCGCTAATAAAGTGGTCTTCGCCTCGATGATGAGTGGCTCTGAGGTCTCGATATCGATAATCAGGGCACCTAGGATATAACCCTCGGTATCTTGCAACAAATCGATGGCAAAATATTCATCAAAGAAATGGGTCTTGGCGCGAATATTCTGTTGATAGAGAGAATGCAGTATCGCGTGGCCCGTACGATCTGCCGCCGCACAAGTCCGTGCGGCCTGTGCACCACCAAAATCTTGGCTCTGTCCACCAAAAGGTCGCTGATAAATCTTGCCGTTTTGCAAACGAGAGAATGGCACGCCGTAGTGCTCTAACTCGACCACCAGGTGCTGTGCGGCTCGGCACATATATTCTATCGCATCCTGATCGCCGAGATAGTCACTACCCTTGACCGTATCATACATATGCCAATGCCAATTGTCGGGTACGACATTGGCTAATGCGGCATTCATTCCACCCTGCGCGGCGACGGTATGAGAACGCGTCGGGAATACCTTTGAGACCACGGCAACGTTAGCATCGGCCTGTGACAGCTGTAATGCGGCTCTAAGTCCACCACCGCCTGCGCCAATAACTAACGCATCAAATCGTCTGCGCTCTATATTCATGCTGCCCCTATTGAAAATAATACACTAAACATCCACACAGCCAGCCCCAAGAAGAAAAACGCAGCCAGCACTAATACCGTGAAACGCAGTGCGAACGGTTGCAGATAATCCAGAAAAATATCGCGTAGGCCAATCCAGGCGTGTAATAATAGGCTCACCACAAATACGCCAATGAGTGATTTGCTAACCGGCTGATTGACCCAATCACGCCAGGAGACATAGTCTATAGCCGGGAGTAAGATCAAACTAACAATGACGTAGACAAAAAACAAGGCGATATATAGCGCACTAATGCGCTGCACCAACCAAGTACGCACACCGCTAATCGTTTGCCCGCTCATATTTTTTTGCTCATACGTTCCCACTCATAATAACAGTACCACGACCAATAAAAGTGTTAAGGTCAGTGTCGCCAAGTGCACTGCCCAAGCGCCGGTTCTAGCGCTCTGTTTGGACACCCCCAGCTCAATATCGATTAATAAGAAGCGAATACCCGCGCAAACATGATGGCTTAGCAACCAAATGACAAAGGTCAATAGAATTTTAGCGGGAATCGAGGCTAGCAGGTCACGTACTTGCAGAAAACCTTGCTCATTGGTCAGGGATAAATCAAACAAAAAAACGCCGTAGGGTAACAATATTATCAATAACAGGCCGGAGATGCGGTGCAATATCGAGACTATACCCATTACCGGGAGACGAATGTGTATAAGATCTAAATTGACGGGGCGTTGTTTTAATTTATTCATGAATATCAATTGTATATCAACCGTATTAAACGTCTAGTTTAAATTTTACCAACATCGCACCTGAATACCTTGAAATTGTCCACTTTGCGCGCATATTAGCGTTAGTGTAAATTAGTAAAACCCGCAGCATCACGTTATCTTAAGCACTTTACTTTAAGATAAGACCCGGAGCAGGACAACATGATACAAAAAACATGGATTTCTTTTTTACAGGAACAAGGTGCACAGATTGCGAATGGCCTGGTCGTCGATTTTGGCGACAAAAAAGCCGAATGGCAGGCGATTAGCACGGATAATTGCTTATGTGAGCTCGGACAGCTGGGGTTAATACGCATCAGCGGTGATGACGCAATGACAT
>JBGMRO010000683.1:0-2456 GCA_048061555.1 Thiohalomonadales bacterium
TGGTTTTTAATCAATCTATACTGGATAAAG
The DNA here is from genome assembly GCA_048061555.1 of Thiohalomonadales bacterium. Taxonomy (GTDB): domain Bacteria; phylum Pseudomonadota; class Gammaproteobacteria; order SZUA-152; family SZUA-152; genus JBGMRO01. The sequence continues at coordinate 31 of JBGMRO010000683.1, forward strand.
TCGAACAAGAATTACGTCGCCAATACTTTAGCCTCGGGAAATATGGAGTAGTCATAGAAACATCGATTGCAACGTTGTCGCGCAATCGTGTCGATATCCAAATCGATATCGATGAGGGCGATGCCGCACGTATAAAGAACATCAATATATTGGGCGCAATGGCATTTACAAAAGAAACGTTAATCGGCATGCTCGAATTGACTATGCCGACTATATTGTCAAGCGTGATGGGCAGTGAAAGTTATTCTAAGCCACAATTGACGGCCGATCTGGAGACGTTGAGATCTTTTTATCTTGATAGGGGATATATCAATTTTGACATCGAATCGACAAAGGTATCTGTATCGTCAGACAAACGAGAAGTATTTATCACCATAAATATTTCGGAAGGTGATCAATATTTCGTAAAGGATGTCAAGATTTCGGGTAAAACGATCGTTAATAAAGAAGAGTTACGGGCGTTGGTATTTTTGATGCCTGGGGATGTCTTCTCTCGACGTGATTTGGTCGAATCTACCAATAATATTAATCGTCGTTTGGCCGTCGATGGTTATGCGTTTGCTAAGGTAAACGCTATTCCTGATATCAATAACCAAACCAAAGAAATAGCGGTAACCTATTTTATCGATCCAGGTAAACGTGTCTATGTTAGGCGAATTAATATATCGGGTAATACAAAGACTCAAGATACCGTCATACGTAGAGAATTACGCCAAATGGAGGGTGGTTGGATATCGACGCCATTGATTGACCGTTCAAAGGTGAGATTGCAACGCTTAAGCTTCTTTGATGAGGTAAAAGTGGAGACACCGGCAGTTCCTGGGACCGATGACCAGGTTGATGTCAATTTTACGGTTGCTGAAGGGTCGACTGGAAATTTCACGGCGGGTCTAGGATACGGGCAAACCGGCGGACTCCTGGTCAATGCTAGTGTGACATTAAACAACTATCTGGGTACAGGAAAAAGAATTAGTTTTGAAATTAATAATAGTAGAATCAATAAAATTTATAGTTTCTCGTACCAGAATCCATATATCAATAAAGAGGGCGTAAGTCGAGGTTTTCGCCTATATTTACGCAAAACTGATGCAAGCCAGGCGAATTTGGCGGATTATACCTCTGATACGCGTGGTGCAACCATGAATTTTAGTATTCCGATGAGTGAATATACTAGCCTACGGTTAGGTTATGGCATCAAAAAGACCCAACTCGAATTAAACCTATTAGGTGCGCCATATTCTTACCAGCTATGGATCTTTGAAAATGGTAACGAATTTAATGCCATTAGCGTAAATGGTAGTTACTCGTACGATACCCGAAACCGAGGGTTATTTCCTAGCAGCGGTGTATTATCCAGGGTATCTGCTGATGTTGCTCTGCCCGGTGGGGATGTTCAATTCTTTAAAGCTAGCTATAAACATAAAATGTATTTTCCACTTAGCCAATCGGTGACCGTGTTATTGGCTGGAGAGTTGTCGCATGGTGAGGGATATCAAGATACAACGTCACTACCCTTTTATGAAAATTTTTATTTAGGCGGGTTTCGTTCATTACGGGGCTTTCGAGGAAATACGGTAGGACCTAGTGATGAATACGGGCAGGCTATCGGCGGTACGCAAAAAATCACTGCTAGAATTGAGCTATTTTTTCCTACACCGTTTTCAGAAGGGCCCAGTCAAAATTTTAAGTTGAGCACATTTATAGATGCTGGTAGATTGTCAAATAAGGGACAGAAGGCCACGGGCATCGTACTAGATAGTAGAGGAAACCCTGTGCCTGTGGTCATTGATACTATCATTGAGGACAGTAGGGTTCGCTCCTCGTATGGTCTGGCTGCTATTTGGATTACCCCGGTTGGGGCACTGACGTTTACCTTTGCGCGTCCCATTGCCTCCTATCGCGGTGACCAAACAGAATTTTTCGCGTTTAATATCGGGTCTCCATTTTGATAAACAATCTTGTTATTCTAATCAGGTTGGTTATGCAGTAGTTATGCTGATCTTACTTTTTGTTACTAGAACATTGTTGCTAAGGAGCGACCAAAAATCGATGAACACTAAAATGATACAAAAACATACTACAGTAAATGCGCGTTTATCCCTGCCTTTTTTTAATATGCGCGGTCTATCAGTGATTAGCGCAGTATTTATTTTGGGCCAATTTTTTATTCTAAATTCGTCCAGCGCGGCAGAGTTGAAGATTGGCTACGTCAACGCGCAACGCGCAATAGAGGAATCACCTCAAGCCGAAAAGGCACGGAAACAACTCGATAAAGAATTTTCGCCACGAAATAAAGAGTTGGAAAAGGCCAAACAAGAATTAAGGAAAATGGAAGAAAAGTTAAACCGGGATGGCGCTATTATGAGTGAGCCAGAACAACAAAAATTGGAACGAAAAATTCGTGCCGATGCTCGAGACTTAAAACG
>JBGMRO010000684.1:0-2440 GCA_048061555.1 Thiohalomonadales bacterium
CACGCATTATAATTTTATGGCCAAATTAACCATGATGGTGTAAAAAGACTAGATGAAAATTTTCAAAATCATTATGTCTGTGCTCCTGGGCCTTGTTCTGGCGATATTGGCGCTGGGATTCGCGCTGGATCCCAAGTGGGAAGTTTCCTCCCGACTCCAGATCGCCGCCGATAAAGCCACGATATTTCCCTATATTAACTCGCTGCAAGAATGGCCTAACTGGACAGCGTGGAATACAAAAAATTATCCGGAAACCGTAAACACCTTTGAAGGCCCACCTTGGGGTGTTGGGGCCATACAGCGCTGGGACGACGGTAATATGCAAGGCGTCATTAGAATAATCAAAAGTAAGACCAACAAGTCTATAAGATATGAACTTAGTATGGAGCAGGAAAAAATAAACATGCAAGGCCGTATCCACCTGCAAGCCCGTGGTGATAAGACCTTGCTCGTGTGGCAACTCAAGGGCGATGCGGGTGAGAACCCGTTGGGTAGGATTATGATGTTCGTCTACAAACCCCTGATCATAAAAGACCTGGACGAGGGACTACAAAATCTAAAGCTTTTGCTTGAAAAATCCTCAGGTTCTATCCTTAATCGCGACGGTATTGACTAATATTCAAACAAACTCAGCCTGATACACTGGCAAGCCGCGTGGTTTGTCGGAAAAACACTACACGACCCCCCTTCGTATTTGTAGTGGTAATGTAATCCATCCCAAGGTAGTACCCACTGCCCACATTAAACATACTTTGCAAGTCATACCCGTTTTAAGTCATAATCGGTATTCGACCGATGGTATGTTACGGATAAATTGGAGGGTTTGCATGATGCAATTAGCAAAGCGAAATAAATATCACCCAGAATCAAGCTGGTTATCAATTCGAGTATTCATTGGTGCTGGGCTAGTCATTTTTTTACTCAGTGCCTGTACCGATAAAAAACAAGAATCGCTCTACACGGATATTACTGAAAAATTAATTCTCAAGTGCGATGCGAATTGTGACCAGGTCGCAAACAAGGTAACGGCCCTGAATGGAACCGTTACTTACAGCTACCAAAATATTTCTGCACTCGCAGTGACCGTACCCATCGCCAATGTCAATAAACTGAAACAATTGGCTGGCGTAAATAGTGTAAAAAAAGATAATCTTATCCCGCGGCCCAAAGTCCCAAAGACTTTTATAAAGGACCGCAATAATGTTATTTATTCGAGCAGGAGTAATGTCGCCGCGAACAATTTCAAAACCGAGGCATTAGATATTAAGGCACTGATTGCGACGAACCCAATAAAACCCAATAACTACATCTATAACAACATCATCAATGGCGTTGCTAAACTACACCTGCAAGATATAACCGGTAAAGGCGTAGTGGTGGCGATCATCGACTCGGGTACGGCAAATAATTCCGATACCGTGCCCGCACTCGCAGGCTCGGTCATCGGCGGAGAAAACCTGGTCGACCTTATAGATGAACCGTCAGCAACCAGTACATTAAACGATGACCACGGCACGATGGTAGGCTCGATGATAGCCGCACACCTGTCAATGATAATGCCGAATACCTCGCCTTTCATACGATCTGTGTCTATACATGCACCACAAAGTGTTTTTCCGGTCGATGCAGACAACTCACTCGTTCCCATGCTGGGCACTGCACCCGACGCGAGCCTCTATCCGTTAAAGGTATTTTCTGCTGTTGGGGACGGGGGTGCGCCGAACTCAGTCATCATCGCTGCCATGGATCGTGCGCTCACGCTGAAAAAAAATTACGACATGGGCATGAATACCGATGCAGTCGCGGGTGACGGTAGTGAAGACAACCCTTATATTTACGATGCGCTCAATATCCAGGTCGTCAATATGAGTTTGGGCGGGATTACGCTATTCCCCGGTAACGACGTAGAAGATTTATTGGTCATAGAGATGCTTAAGAACGGCATTACTGTGGTGACATCAGCCGGGAATGAAGGATTTGGCGCGATGACCGGCGGCAGTCCAGGGACTAGCACCGGCACGATTAGTGTGGGCGCCGCCAATAGCCCGGTACATGAACGCATTTTGCGCGACATGCAAGACCAAGTGGGTGCAGGTATCGAGTTTCGACCCAACGATATTATGCAAACCGCATTTTTCAGCAGCCGCGGACCCACCGCCGATGGGCGGGTTGGTGTAGATTTAGTGGCTAATGGATTCGCGGCCTTCACTCAGGCCGCGGACGGGAGTATCGCCTTTGTCTCGGGCACATCATTTTCGAGTCCCACGGTGGCAGGTGCCGCAGCCTTGTTATGGTCGGCTACGAATGAACAAGAGCAGGAGGTCAGCGCCGCGCATATACGGGCTGCACTCATCAAGTCTGCCAATCCGGACATGCTAGACAATGAGGGTGATTTGCCCATAGACCGTGGTAATGGTTATTTAGATGCGGCAGCGGCCCT
>JBGMRO010000685.1:0-2437 GCA_048061555.1 Thiohalomonadales bacterium
TGAGCTTATATATGGATTCAGAACAATACAAGCTAGATGCCTTGCTAGAGTCCCATAATAACCCTCTAACCATTGAAAAAACGACTTCGTTAAAAAGGCGAGAAAATTTTAGACTGAGCCCCAATATGGTAAGCTTATGTATCAACGGCGGACGTAAGGACAAAATTCGCGCTGGAGATGTTCTAGGCGCGCTAACGGCGAATACCTCGTTGCCCGCAAAGCAAATAGGGAAAATAAACATCGCAGATAAGATTAGTTATGTGGCAGTAGAAAGACCGATAGCCAAGCAGGCTTTACGCATACTATCTGAAGGTAAAATAAAGGGACGTAAATTCAGGGTGCGTAAGTTACGTTAATATACCCAAATCTCAAACGCTTTGGGTATATTAGGACACTGTATGTCATTTGCACTATTTAAAAAAACAGCATTGCTTGATGAAGCCTCCATTTTGTGGATGTTTGACAGCTTTGAGTGGGCAATGGAAAATTTTTCTGCGGACGTTTTTTATCAAGAAACGATACTCGTCAATCCTAGTAATGCGCATTTTCCGGGCAATGAGTCTAGCGCCGAGGCGATGGCTACGCTGATTTTTGAAAAAGTAAAACATTATGCGGGGTTGCAACATTGGCCTTTTCAACTCGTCGCTGACGAATTAGTCGAGAGTATTGATGTACCCAATATTGTTATTCCAGGGGCTCTGCGCGGCAGCGCGGGCACGAGTCTCGTTGAACAGCCATCACAAAGGTTTGTTGTGCCAAGTAATCTAGTACTATTAAGGGACCCGGAGGTGCTAATCGCCACCTATGCGCACGCATTATCACATTACCTAGGATCCAAGGCGAATCAGGCTCCACCGGGTGGCATCGAAAATTGGCCCCATGTGACTGAATTGTTGAGTGTTTATTTAGGGTTTGGCTTAATCATGGCGAATACTGCGCACACTGCAAAAATTAGATCATGCGGAAGTTGCTCGGGTCCATCAGTGGAACGGTCAAATTTTCTGTCTCAATATGATATTACTTATGCACTGGCTATTTTTTGTTTTCTTAAAAATATTTCGGCAAATGAGGCGCAACGACATTTGAAAAAGACACTTCGGCCTTTTTTCAAAAAGGCGCATAAGGATATTGGTGGCAGATCAAGTCAATTAGAGGTTTTGTTTAGGCATCGCAACAAGCTCAGTTTGTCTAACTAGTGTCCATCCATAAACGGTCTATTTTCCCAATAAACTCTCTCTATAATTTTAGAACGAAGTACGAAGTATGAAAAATGAGCAAAATTAATAGATTCTATTACCTACTATTTGTGTCGTTTATTTTTAGCCCGACATGCGGTGCCGCCGTTCAGGCACAGCAGATGCCGTCCGCAGATGAATACAATCGCAAGGGAAATGTTGACTATGCTGCGAAACGATATGCTAAGGCGATAGAAAATTATAGTGAGGCGATAAAGCTGCAACCACTAGAAAGTTTGGGTTATTACAATCGTGGTTTAGCGCAATATTTTAAGGGAAATACTGATCTTGCGATTATCGATTACAACCAGGCTATCGTTATTGATCCTGAAAATGTCAGTATTTATTACAATAGAGCGCTAGCATACTATGCCAAAGGTGAATTCGATGTCGTCATTGAAGATACGAGCAAAGCGCTTAGTTTACAACCGAAATTTGCAGCAGCGTTTTATAGTCGTGGTTTGGCCTATGCTGCGATGAATAAAATGAATCGAGCTATACGGGAATATAATCTTGCGATTAAATATGACCCCAATTATTTTATGGCCCTAGTTCGCTTAGGCAATGCCTATAGTACAACATTAAAATTCGATTGGGCCATCCAGATCTATAATCGTGCTATACATATAAACGCCAAATATCCAGAATTGTATTACAACCGAGGCTGGGCATATCAGAAAAAAAGTCAATATGTGCTTGCTATTCAGAATTATAGCCAGGCGATAAAACTAGGTTTTAAAGATGCCGATGTCTATATCAACCGTGGTAATGCCTACGAACAAAAATATGTTTACGATTTAGCGACTCAAAATACGACTGAGCAGGAACTAAAAAAGTTGAGAATGCGGGCAGCGACCGCCGCCTGTTCAGATTGGAAAATTGCATGCGAATTAAATAAGTGTGCGGCCTATAATATCGCTAATAAAAAGGGTATTTGTTGATTTCTCTTAAGACGAAGAGCGAATACGTGCTGGGTAGGCCTGTTTTTGCAATAAAAGAGTTATGCCATCTGCGGGGATGGGTCGGCTAAAGTAAAAGCCTTGTAATTCATGGCAATGTAAGTGTGTAAGAAAGTCGACTTGTTGCTTGTTTTCTACTCCCTCGGCAACTATTTTGAGTTTTAAGCTATGTGCAAGGGCAATAATGGCACTAGTGATGGTTGCGTCTTTACCGCCGTTTGAAATGTCATCAATAAAAATTCG
>JBGMRO010000686.1:0-2432 GCA_048061555.1 Thiohalomonadales bacterium
TCATTGAATATTCAGATATTTAAGATTTCGATGTCACAACTGTTTGGAGTTCTGAATAATAGGCTACTTGACAATATATATACATATGTATATATTTATAAGTGGGAATAATGGAAAAGGATATTGTCTGGGTCGGCACATCAAAAGCTAATTTACGTAAGTTTCCTAAAGACGTAAAAATCACAATGGGATATGCGCTGGACGTCGCACAAAATGGCGGTAAAGCTGAAACGGCAAAACCGTTAACCAACGTTGTGAAAGGGGCGTTGATTATGGAAATCGTTGATGATCACGATTCCGACACTTACCGAACGGTGTACACGGCTAAACTCAAGAAACGATTATATGTGCTACATGCTTTTAAAAAGAAGTCCACGAAAGGCAAGAGCACACCAAAACATATTCTCGATTTGATCCGAGAACGCTACAAAGAAGCGCAGGCAATTGATAAAGCGTTGTCAAAGGATGAACCTAAATGAAAAAGAGTACTGAATTAACTTATGAAGTTGGTAGCGACAATGTATTTGCCGACTTAGGCCTGGATAATTCTGGTGAGCTTAAGTTAAAAAGCAAGATCGCGTTTTTGATTAACTGTGAAATTGAAAAACGGGGATTGAAACAAAAAGATGCCGCCGCACTCCTGGATATTTCACAACCACAGGTTTCTTCTCTATCCAAAGGCAAACTCTATCGTTTTTCCGTTGAAAAATTATTGCATTTATTTTTAGCACTAGACCAAGACGTTGAAATTGTGATTAAAAAAAAGCCACGTGCCCGCCCAGCCCGAATTCGAGTTAAAGCTGCCTAGAGTTGTGGCACGTTACTACCATCCGCGAAGCACATAGTATTCGTTCTCGAAAACAGAACCACACAACAGGTATTTTCGCTCATTGCCACACACGCTCCGGCGTGGAAATGCATATCATGGGCAAAAGTTCACTCGGGAGGTTACCGGAAACAAAGGTATTGAAATAACGATTCCGTTATATCGAAAACATAGTCTATATTTGACATAAGATTATTATGGGGCTACATTTCGATATAAACGTCACGTTAAATCGAAAACTTACCTATTTTTTGACATAATTGATCGCAAAAATATGGATATTAATGACTATCAGGCCGGTAATTATAAACAGCAATATCAATATCAGAGCTTTTCCCCACAGTTAATTAACCATGCCTGGGAAATATCTGATGGTGAAATCCAGCGCCTGCTGAGTGAAGCCGATAGAGCCTTGGGGGAGTTAAATGCCTTTTCACAGCTCGTACCCCATGTTGATTTCTTTATTCGCATGCATATCACCAAGGAGGCAACGCAGTCCAGTCGCATCGAAGGTACCCGTACCAACATAGAAGAGGCCTTGCTGGAAGAGTCACAAATTGCACCCGAAAAAAGGGATGATTGGGTTGAGGTGCAAAACTATATTCATGCGATCAACTTTGCCATCGAAAAACTGGAAGATCTGCCATTGTCTAACCGCTTACTGAAAGATACCCACAGGATCTTAATGCAAGGTGTGCGAGGTGAAAACAAACAACCGGGTGAATTTCGTATCAGTCAGAACTGGATCGGTGTCAGTCTCAGAAACGCGGTATTTATCCCGCCTCATCACGATGAAGTCACGGACTTGATGAGTGATTTGGAAATATTTATCCACAATGAAGCATTACACTTACCGCATCTTATCAAAATCGCGATTGCCCATTACCAGTTTGAAACCATACACCCGTTTCTTGATGGCAATGGCAGACTGGGGCGACTCATGATCGCACTCTACTTGGCAAGTTTTGGCTTATTACATAAACCCGCATTGTATTTATCCGATTACTTCGAACAACACAAGACCGAATACGTCGATCGCCTTATGGCAGTGCGCAAAAAAAACAAAATGAAAGATTGGTTAGTATTCTTTTTATATGGCGTCCACGAAACAGCACAAAACTCCATACAGGTATTTAAAAATATTCTTGCGCTAAAAGAAAAAATCGAACGCTGTGTATTGCCACACTTTAGTGCCAGAAGACAGGAAAACGCGCAAACCCTGGCGGAATATCTTTACCGTACTCCGATAGTTAATGTAAAAACCGTATCGAATTTGTTAGGTGTCAATACCAATACGGCGGCAGCGATGGTCAATGATTTTGTTAAATATGACATATTATCCCAGCTAACCGGAAAACGCCGTAACAGAATGTTCTATTTTAGAGACTACATTGCCATTTTTAATAAACAACACAACGAAAACTAGAGGCAAATATGCATCTAAAATCACTTTCTCTTAGAAACTTCAAATCGTTTGGTGATACACCACAATTTATAGATTTCAAACCGATCACACTGTTGTTTGGCCCAAATAGCGCAGGTAAAAGCAGCGTCGTTCAGGCTCTACTTTACCTTTATGAAGTATTAGAACGAAACAACTGCGATC
>JBGMRO010000687.1:0-2432 GCA_048061555.1 Thiohalomonadales bacterium
AGAATGGCTGCATGGCGTAAAGGACTTCGGTCAGCGCTTTGGATGCGCAATGGGGCCACAGGACGCACTTAAATCCTATAGTGCGAGATTAGAGAAAAATTGGTTGCAAGGTATTAGGGCGAGTCAACGATTTTATATTGCCGCTTAATAGATGTATGCCCTATTACCAAAAAATTGGCTGACATTCATAGTACTACCATCGAAAGTATTTCAAATAATCATTCCACCAAGGTAACTACTCACCCCAAAGCTATAAAATCTGCAGCTATGTAGCACATTGCTTTGTTGTAACTGCTCAGGCTGTTCCGGTAAAGCTTCAGATCAAGGCAAAAAATGTGAGTTTACACAGGTAAATGACCATTTTTGTACGCAGAAATGAAGCTTTACCGGGACTGCATGAGTAGTTACGATTAATGTTTGTATTCCTTTACGTTACTCATACGGGCCTGCATTTTATCTGCTTTCCCTCGATTGCCGATACTCTTGTATAGCATGGCCATTTCGCCCATCATAGCGACCACCGCAGGATGGTCTGTACCTATAGTTTGATCTAAGATATTCAATGCTCGTTCATACAAGGGTAGTGCTTTTTGATAGTATTCTTGAGTAAGCACAGTCTCGTTTTGATCGTTGTTCAAATTTTTGTCGTGCTTGGTCGTCATAGAGACTTTCCGTGGTGCGGCTTTTTTGGAATCCATACGACCCTGTATGTGGTAAATGTTCGCTAAGCTATAGAGTAACATAGCAACTTGCGGATGTGTCGAACCAAATAAATTTTCGGCAACATTGACCGCTTCGGTATAAATAGGTTTCGCTTTTTCATAGGCATTAATCTTGACATACAATTTACCTAAGTTTATTAACGATCTTGCAACCTCGGTGTGGTAGCTGCCATAGAGTTTTTTTCTTACCGATAAAGATTGTTTGTGCATTTTTATTGCACTGTCATTGTCGCCCAATGCCGCATACACATTAGCGAGATTATTTAAGGTATTAGCAATATAGGGGTGTGTCGAGCCGTAACTGGCGGTCCATATTTTTAAGGCTGTTTCATAATGATATTGCGCTTTTTTATAGTCTTGCTTATCGTCATATAATACCGCCAGGTTGTACAACGATTGGGCCACGGTAGGGTCATGTTTTCCATGTTGATATACACGAATTTTCAAGGCTTTTTTGTGGTATGTTTCGGATGCCGACGGGTTATTTTGTTCAAATTCAAGATTGGCAAGATTGGTATATACCACTGACACGTCTTCGTGCATCGACCCTAGTTGCTCTTCTAAAATGACTAGGGCACCAATCATGTGTTCTCTTGCGGCAGTAAAATTTCCTAAACTTTCACTGGCAATGCCAAGCTTCAGAAGAGAATCTGCAGTATTGATATGATCTACACCGAAATTTCGTTCGGCTAGGTCGACTGCGATTTTAGCGGTAACCGCCGCTTCAATGTATTGTGAGGCTTCAAACTGGGTAACAAATTCTGAAGTAAGTCGATTCCAAATTTTCTCTGCAAGATCCGTGGTTTCGTGAAACTCCCGTAACTGAGCATTACTAATACCCGGCATTATTATATTATTTTCTTGAACAGTTGCAGTGACATTTGTAGTCAAACTCAATCCGCAGACCAAAAGCAGAGTTGATATAAAGCGCGTTACTTTCATTATATATCCCTGTGTTAGTCTAAATGCTAATGCGTTTAAACTTGTTTTTAAAAGAAATAGAGCATCCATTTCTATGTGCTTGGTCTTCCATAGGAAATATTTACTAAGGAAGATTGTGGGTATAACCCTTGGGTTGTATAGCGGCTGAGGAACTGCTTTACTTTAAAAAAATTTCATACCTTTTCTTTTATTGTTCACGCTGTTGACCTGAGATAGGCATGCCTGCAGGTGTATTTTCGCACCCTGCTCGCATGACCCCGTATCGAGCCTTGCGAATCTTGATTGCCTGCTTGCTTCGATATTGCAATTGATGGGCCAATCTAAGCCACGCACGCAAGAATGCGATATTTGTCAAATTTCTGCTCAAAAAATGATAACTCCGTCACGTTCTGATGGGTTTTTTAAGTCTATAATTTGACTCAATGGAAAAAAATCATATAGATAACAGGACAGGTGTGGTCCCAACGATGGAAGCACTGGTTAACGGAGTGATAGGCTTAGTTTCATTGCCGGAGGTCTGTATTCGCATCAATCAAATGCTTGAGGACTCACGCTATTCTGCGGCACACATTGGTAAAGTGATTAGTCAAGACGCCGCGCTAACGGCTCGTTTGCTGCGAATCGTCAATAGCGCTATGTATGGCTATTCTGTGAAGGTGGAAACGGTATCGAGGGCGATTACCCGTGTTGGACATCAGGAGTTACATGGGCTCGTCGTAGCCGCGACAGTAACCGGTATTTTCGAAAAAATCTCTACCGATTTAATCG
>JBGMRO010000688.1:0-2427 GCA_048061555.1 Thiohalomonadales bacterium
AGCAATAAAAACAGTAAGGTCTCTACGTTCAAGAAACACCCTTAAGTGGTAGCGACCTCAAATTGGTAAGTTCTTTTTTAGAGCTTCTGATTGATTTTGCCAATTTACTATTTTCTCGTTTCAATTTTAAGACCATTCCCATTACCGCGGCGGCTCCAAGCAACGCACCAATCGACAGACTCAAGACCACGATTAATGAAAGCGGGGCCTCAATACTGCCCAAATAGTAACTTAGCTTAACTTCATCAACATTCATCAAGGCAAAACTCAATGCAACAATCCCAATTGAAAATAAGAAGGCAAAAAAAAGTATTCGTTTCATAATATTTTGTCACTCGCTGATTATTCTAGAATAATCAGTTGAGCACAAAAAAGACATGCAAGATATTGATGTGCATAGTGAATCGAAAAATTGTGAAGTCACCTTATTGGTGATGAACAAATTTTTTGATTTACTAGGTGCATCAAGAGCTTGCGTGGACTTTTGTGATCCAACTGATTATCTAGGATTATAGTAAAGCCAGCATATTGAATCGAGTAAGTCTGTCTGCTGACACCGCTCCCTAAATCTACTGCGAGATTATCGAATTGGGCGCATGAATTCCAGCAATTTGTGAAATACCGATCATAGATCGAACCATTAAGCGCGCAAAAAAAAACGGCATTGATTTCTCAATACCGTTTTCCTTTTTAGGTTCCCTTGATCCCGGTGGACCAGCAAACTTTGCACATTTTAGTAAAAATATCAAAAGCTTAGGGTATATCCCGCATCAACCAAGGACATTATTCACCTTATCCCGCAAATCTTTACCGGGCTTGAAGTGCGGGACATATTTCCCGGACAATGCTACAGATTCACCCGTTTTTGGGTTTCGTCCAATTCTCGGTGGCCGAAAATGAAGCGAAAAACTCCCGAATCCGCGAATTTCGATGCGGTTCCCCGTCGCTAACTTCTGCGCCATTTGTTCAATCAACGTCTTGACAGAAAGCTCTACATCTTTATACGGCAAATGCGGTTGACGTTTTGCAATGCGCTCTATGAGTTCAGATTTAGTCATTATGCGTGCCTCGACACAGGTTACACTGGTTCTTTCTTCACATGAAAAGCATAGCTTTCATATGAATTTAGTGGACAGTGTGAATAAGCAAAATTAGTACCATGTTGTATATACCCAGAGCGTCTAAGATTTAGGCTTTATTGCCGTCCTATTTTATTCATAGCTTCGTTGAAATTCCTTGCAATAGGCCGACTATTACGCGTCATTTCGCCTCACTATGGATAAAATATGACAGACACTAAATACCTAAATCTCAAACGCTTTGGGTATATAATCGTTATCTGTACAGAAAACTTTAGGACATTTCTGCAATAATTCCAACATGATATGGCCATTTTTTACGTAACTATGCACGTTTTGACCCGCAATGACAGAAATTTACTTGGTTTTGCTGTGTCGCGCCGCAGACCGCAGCCCGAAACAGCAATCCTGAGTTAGTCCACAAACGAGGATATTTTTCCACTAATGCATTCGCAGCATAAGGCCGTCCGTGGCCAAAACTGCTCTAATGCGTCCATGCATTCGCAGCATAAGGCCGTCCGTGGCCAAAAGGCGTGCGGATAGTGTAGAAATAAACCGTTTGTCGATCTAGCATGATAAGCAAAGCTACATCCTGCAAAATACACAGAATAAGCTAATGCTAATAGATGAATACTAGCTTGATTCTTTATTATCCATCTGTTCTTTCAACAAATCGCCGAGTGTCGTCGCACCAGTGGATTCTGCACCCTGACTATAATCTTCCATCGCCTGGGTCTCTTCGGCGTGATCCTTGGCTTTAATGGACAAGCTGATGCTGCGGTTTTTACGATCGACGCCGATAAACTTAGCCTCAACGGTCTCGCCTTCCTTCAACATGGTACGCGCGTCTTCGACTCGATCCCTAGCAATCTCTGATGAACGTAAATAACCTTCTATACCGTCACTAAGCTCGATTACAGCGCCCTTGGCATCCACCTCTAGAACCTTACCCTCGACGATACTGCCCTTCGGGTTTGCGGCCAAATAATTACTAAAGGGGTCTTGTTCCAGTTGTTTGATACCGAGTGAGATACGTTCGCGGTCAGGATCGATTGCCAAAATAGTCGTTTCAAGTTCGTCACCCTTCTTGAAATTCCGCACGGCCTCTTCGCCAGTCGCATTCCAGGATATATCGGATAAATGCACTAGACCATCGATACCACCATCTAAACCTATAAAGATTCCAAAGTCGGTTATGGACTTGATCGTGCCACTTATTTTGTCACCCTTGGCATGGGTACCGCCAAATTCTTCCCATGGATTGGCCTTACACTGTTTCATGCCTAAGGAAATTCGACGTCGTTCTGCATCGATATCTAGTACAACGACCTCGACCTCCAGACCGACT
>JBGMRO010000689.1:0-2424 GCA_048061555.1 Thiohalomonadales bacterium
AGCCTATGGTCTGCCAACTGTTGCTTTGCACAGTTCATTGCAAGATCCTGAGCTGTATTACTCACTGCGTAGTCGGTCCACAATGTAACACCAAGAAATCTCACTTTATTAATTTCTATTGAATTTTTATTCAATAGAAATACGTTAGTGTTATCGCATAAATCAGCAACTTTTTTCAGCAAACTATGGTATTCCTGGCGATAGAACTCGTGATTCCCCAATATATAAATAATTATTTTCCCGAGTCGTTTCGATTCTTCAATGGCCCATTCAACACCTTGCGTACCCGTATCGATATCACCTGCCAATACGATAATGTCAGCGTCAGTCATGGGTATAGAACCAAGCCATTTATGATTTAAGCTGGAATGAGAATTTCGCAGAAATTCATTATGTAGATCACTAAGTAATTGTATTAACATGATTAAAAGAATTCATAAGCTGCGGATTAGTTCTGACCACATCCATTACTGCGACAATTCAGAATACTCACTCCTCAATTATCTAGTGATTCGATAGTCACTATTGCAACCAAATTTCGACGGCGTTAATGGTTTTAACTGTATTATAAGGTTGTTTTAATAGCGCATTCCTGTCTAGTTTCTTTCTTATATCTACTTCAATGTCCATGTATTCGATTTCTAAGGTAAACTCCTGTTTCCATACTGAACAACAAAAATCACCTTGTTGATATTGAATTTTAATAACGTTTTTCCCGGTATAATATTTCTCTACCAACTTATAACGGTTCATGGCAATAATGGCATTCCCCCAGAGTCTCTCGCTTTCGCAAGCGCGAATAGCGTTAACACCGAAATAAAGTAACACGGTCTTCCATTTTTCAAGACCTAAATCGATACTATTAAGCAGGGCTGGCGATAAAACGTTACTTGATGCTAAGCCCCGGCATCGTTCAATTTTTTCATCCAGCTGCGCAAATGCCGATATCATTTTATTGTAACTTAGATCCAAAATTTCTTGTTGTTCTGGCATTATTGACGCTACTTTACCACCTGTCAACAAATCTGCACTTATGGACTCAGTATTTATGGATAACGCTAACATCCAAAAGAAAATCCCCTTAACCATCGCCATCAATATATTCCTCATATCACTGTATCTCATTGAAGCGAAGACCTCAGACCATCAATGGTCTTCACTAGATCAAAGGGTTTTTGTAACTCAGCGATAGACTCCATTTTATTTCTGTAGTCATTTGAAATTTTCAGATAGTCAAGTTCTACCTTCAACTCTGTTTGCCAGATCCCACAACAAAAATTAGCTTGTCTATAGCGTGTTATACGCATATTTTCTCCACTATAGTATCTTTCAGCCGATTTAAATCGATTCAATGCCAGCACTGCACTTGCCCATAGTGCTTCACCTTCACACTGGTGCTGCGCTTTGAAACTAAAATAGGCTAAAACGGCTACCCACCTTTCAATTGGCAAATCTACATCTTTCAATAGGTTGGGCGATATCACGGTTTGGGTAGACAGGTCGCTACAAGATTCAACTCTTAACTCGAGTACATCAATGACCGTTTTCATCTTAGCGAAGCTACGATCCAACATTTGTTGTTGGCGTGGAGATAAGGTTGAACTACTTTCGGCAGCGAGCACAGCCATCGTATGGAAAATCAATACCACGACAATGAGTAGTTTTTTAATGGCACCCATCAAACATGGCCTCCCAGAAGCTTCCTTCACTACCCCAATGGCTGGCCCGCTGTAATCTAGCGATCTGCTCAATTCGAGCTCGCTGTATTTTTGGAATCGCTATCAATGCTTTGCTTAACGCTGAAAATTCAGTACTCGAGAGATTATACGACGCAGATACAGCCCCGCCCTTACCCGCAAAAATGTTCAACATCGTCCCATAGCCCATTATATCTGCACATTCCATAGAAAATCCTTTTGTAAACTAGTTGGAAAATCAACATCAATTGATTACTTATTTGTTGTCAATAGACACGTTATACACAGAAATTGTTTTCTTGTCTAC
Source organism: Thiohalomonadales bacterium (assembly GCA_048061555.1). GTDB lineage: Bacteria > Pseudomonadota > Gammaproteobacteria > SZUA-152 > SZUA-152 > JBGMRO01. The sequence continues at coordinate 2,005 of JBGMRO010000689.1, forward strand.
GTTATTGTCTCAATATAATTAATAAAAAAGGGTAGCTGACAGGCTAGTTTTAATCGCCATTATTCCACAGCCGATATCTACACCAACCGTAGCGGGGATAATCGCCCCGACCGTAGGAATAACACCAACAATGGTTGCACCTTTTCCAACATAGATAAAGGGGATGCACTCTTTTTACGTGACACATTTTGCCGGTGCATTATGCGCCAGATGAATGCTTTTTCAGGATTCAAATGGGGGTAAGGGTGAGGCGATGTTACCTCGCCTAATGCCAGACGGCACGATACTCGTCGTCGGTAATGGACCCAACAAAAGCACACTGTGGAAACTTTCCGCAGAGGATCAGTTTGAAGGCTCTACCTCCCGTGGCATAGCATCAAGACTTGACCGGATACACAGTGTAAGCATCACCAACACCGG
>JBGMRO010000690.1:0-2414 GCA_048061555.1 Thiohalomonadales bacterium
ACCACCCGTGAGGTGGTGCATCTTCTGGCGCCAGTCCTTAACGTAACAAAGGGGTAACAAAGGGGTCATAACAAAGGGGTCAGAGTGGTTGAAAATTTTCTATATCGGTACTATAGTTACAGGCCGAATTAGTGAATAGGTTGAATAATTTAAATGCCTAGATTGCCTAGATTAAATCTTCCCGATATACCGCAACACGTCGTACAGCGAGGAAATAATCGCCAAGATTGTTTTTTTAGCGTACAGGACTACAAGGTTTATTTAGACAAGCTTAAAATTTATAGCGCAAAATATAAGGTGAGAGTACATAGTTTCGTACTCATGACAAACCATGTGCACCTGTTGTTAACTCCTAGCGAAGGCGACGGCGTTAGTAGATTGATGCAGGCGCTAGGTAGATATTATGTCAGGTATGTTAATGAGAAAGAAGGTAGAACCGGTACACTTTGGGAAGGCAGATATAAATCATGCATAATTGATAGCGAAAGATATTTTCTCACTGTGAGTCGATATATTGAATTAAATCCGGTACGTACCCAGATGGTTTCTCACCCTAAGAAGTACCCTTGGTCTAGTTATCAATCAAATGCAGTTGGGAAACCGATTGAGCTAATTACAGAGCACGACTGCTATTTATCGTTAGGAAAAACCGCTGATGTACGACAAACGGCTTATAGGGAGTTGTTTAGACATCAAATTAAAAAGCATACGTTGATTGAGATACGAGACGGAATAAATAAAGCGTGGGTACTTGGGGGAAATCGCTTTAAAGAACAAGTTGAAAAACAAAGCGGGCGACGAGCGTCACCATTACCGCGTGGTGGTGATCGTAAATCTGCGAAATTTCGGGAAAATGGGTGAAATCATTTAACTCTGACTCCCTAGATTGGACCGCGGCAAAAGAGCGCGACTTATCCTTGTTTGTTAGATTGGACCCATTAGTTTGCTTAGAATGTAATTAACGATGAAAATCATTGTTTCACCTAATGCATTAAAGGGCTGCCTGTCGGCGCGGTCAGCTGCTATTGCTATGCAAATAGGGATTGAACGTGCGAAAAATAACGTTAATATCCATTTAAAACCCGTTGCAGATGGTGGTGATGGTTTTGCTGAAATTTTGGCCGATGCTCAGGGTTTGCACAAGAAAAATATATCGGTTTGCGGACCTCTGGAGGAAAGTATCAGCACAGTGATATATTTTTCCGAAAATAAATCTGTCTCTGTCATAGAGACGGCGACAATAGTTGGGCTTAGCCTCGTACCCGCGGAAAAAAGGAATCCACTGTTGACCACGACATCAGGCATTGGACAAGCGATACGAATAGCTCTCGATGAAGGCGCCAAGCATATAATACTAGGATTAGGCGGTAGCGCCACCAATGATGCGGGCATGGGTATGGCCACGGCTCTCGGCGTCCGATTCTTGGATAAGAATGATAAGCCAGTTAAACCGGTCGGCGCTTCGCTCCTCGACGTAAGCGCTATCGACACCTGTAATATTGATTACCGTCTTGCCGATGTCCGTATCGATGTGGCGGGTGATGTGCAGAATTTTTTGTACGGAGAAAAAGGTGCGGCTTACGGCTTTGCACAACAAAAGGGCGCAACCACCGAACAAGTACGATTTCTTGATGAGGGTTTGCGGCAATTCTCCAAAGTGCTCAGCGAAAGTTCACCCCGAGATAATTGTGATTTCCCCGGTGCGGGTGCTGCGGGAGGATTGGCGGTTGCATTAAAGGTTTTCTGTGGTGCAAACATATATCGAGGTATCGATATCGTGCTTGAGGCCATCGATTTCAATAGCGCTCTCAAAAATGCTGACTTAGTATTAACCACCGAGGGCCAGCTCGATGCGCAGACTAACGCGGGCAAAGCACCTGCCGGCGTCGCCGAACGTGCTTATCTGAATAATATCCCGTGCATCGTTATCGCAGGTAGTGTACCTGTGGATTTTGAAACTATCGGTCAGTCAAATTTTAGCGCTGCATTGAGTCTGTGTCCGGGTCCGATATCACTAACGGATTCCATAAAAAATGCCTATGATTATTTATCGTATACCACCGAGCAGGTGGTACGAATCTTTATTGCGGGTAGAAAATTCTAAACCCAAGGTTATAATAGGGTTGAAACCCAGGTAACAAGTTATTCTAACATGAATAGCTGCAGATATTTTGAGACTGGCTCAAGGCACAGTTTTTTCACAGACCAAGTAACTTATTTCTGGTAGTGATTTTTTTCTCGCGAACGAAGTCCCAACTAAGAGAATTCGTGCTGCGTCACTATTATCAATGGGGTCAGAGAAGTTGAATGGTGATCGTAAATCTGCGAAATTTCGGGAAAATAGGTGAAATCAATTAACTCTGACCCCAATGCCAGTAAGTTAGGCCTTAACTCTTTGATCATGTTACAATAAT
>JBGMRO010000691.1:0-2412 GCA_048061555.1 Thiohalomonadales bacterium
TGACCAATTTCATTTAGTTCAAAAAGCGATATCTCAGGCTTCCAACCATCAATGGCTGGAATTGCCGCTAGAATATCATCGAAGCTTCGGCAGTTATCTTCATAGAGCGGATCAGAATCTACGAAAGCAACACCGTCAGGTATAGTGCCTTCGATTTCATCCCATAGTTTTTCTAACTTAATGAGATTTGCTTCCGCTGCTTCGAAATGACGGATTGCTGAATTTAATGGACTTTCAGACACTCGTTAGCCTTCCTGTGCAATATAACGTTGCGCACCAGCGGCGCCGCGTTGTTTGCGGCGTCCGAGCCCCGGAGGGGCGAACTGGGTGCGATGGTTAGGCTCCATTCTCCGAAAACTCAACGCTACGCTTGACTAAAAATGCCGACGCCACTGCAAATACTATAAATGCTAAGTAGGTGAAAATCACATTAACGACAAGCATATATGGTATCAGTGAAAGCATGCCCGCCTCAGGTGGCAATATGTGAATTGAGCTCAGCACAACCGTAGCTTTAAAAATAAACAATACTGCTACGAGCAACAAAATCGGGAAGCTTCGCTTTAGAGTTCCGGACAAATATGCAATTCCCGAAAATATAGCGACGACATGTTGTTTTTTAATAAAAACGATCGGAAGAACATAGATCGCCGCCATATGCACTACAGCATCTAGGCTCTCTTTGGCCAGAATAAATGATACTGGCGAAATTAATCCGAGATTTGCGATTTGCTTAAATAACATTACTGGTAATGCCAACACAAAAGCCACCAAAAGATAATTAAACCAATTGTCTCGTATTAACTCGGTAGCGAGTGGAGCTGCATCTCCCCTAATTTTTGCCACAATCCGCCCATACACAACAATTGAGATAAAGAACATAACTATTAATGTGGCTAAAGAAACATACGTCATAAAACCAGTGACAATACGAATACCACATAGCCCAGCTAAGATAACTAGCGCCAACTCCCCATTTACCACCCGAATTGAATCGATGATTATCTGTCTCACGTTATCTGGAGCCTAACGGCTTGCCTCAGCCGACGCCGGAGGAGCGCCAGCGCCGTAGGCGGTCGGATGGAGGCAATGGTTATATTCTGACATCAATTGACTCCAAGATGCCTGAAGTCGCTACTAGTCAATTTGGTTTTGCGCACTAGCTTTCTGGACAAGAGGTCGTTTCTAATAGATGAAACGAAATCCCCCATTGCTTGCTCTTTAGTACTGCTATCCGACACCTGCTGAGAATGCACTGTGTCAAGAAATGCATAGCCCTTCCTAATCACTTCGTCGGGGCAGTACAACCAGCATATGTTTAGCTGATCAAGGAACTCACCCTTAAGCTTTTCCGCATCATTTATTCCAACGTAGAAGCCTCTTAAGCAGCGCAACAATTCCTTATAGCTAGCCTCCTTTCTTTGGTACTGTTCCCATAAGCGTTTCCGCCATTCGTTTACGAACCAGGCAACTACAGCACCGAATAACGGCAACGCAAATTTCCAGAAATCAGAAGAACATAGTATTTCGGTCAACTAATTGCCCTCACAGGAATATAACGACCAAGCTGTGCGGCGTGAACGAAGCCGAAAACAGGCGGTTTTTTTGCGCTCTTTGCAAAAAAAGTGCGTGTTCCGGAGGGGGCTACTTGAGTAGCCCCCTATCCCGATTAGGCTTGTATTATTTAATTAAAATCTAGCGAATGAAATGATAAAATTACACCTTCAACATACATCCCTTCTTCATCACCTTTAATATCGTTAGTTTCTTCCCATGTAAAATAATCAATCATCTTCCCATTATCACCAGATACTTTTGTCATAATGCACCTTCGATCTTTTGGGTTTTTTACTAACGCAGAATGATCTGCCTCTATCAATTTGCGATCAATTCTTAAACATAGCTGTCCCATATAAATATTGTTTTCTATATGCTCACATTTGGTGAAAGCACTCCCACAAATTGAACATTTTCCAATAGTTTCCGTATGACCAGGACTATTATATAAAGCCCATCCAGGAAATAGAGCGATTTCCATAGCTTCAAGATGACTCCTGCAGGATTACCCGCTGGCAGCGGCGCAGCTTAATCAGATTCGTAAGATGATCGGCATCAATATTTTACTGGGTTTGTCGGTGATCACTGTCGCAAGTGCCGGCCGATACCTATAACCCCCCCTACATAAGTGATATAGATGACTGGGAATAATTAAGGTAACATCTGCCGCCTATAAAGATCATCACCTATTAAATACGTATACGTGATTGATTTTAAAAGAATTTTTAACACTTTTGTTGCTAATTAAATCTTATTCGTTTTCATTTGATTGGCAATAATGGTCAAAACAACTTAGGAGTTACCTATGAAACATCAAATCTTAGCTGTCATTTCTGCACTAACACTTGCTGCCAG
>JBGMRO010000692.1:0-2411 GCA_048061555.1 Thiohalomonadales bacterium
CAACAAAACTGGTGTTTTCTTAGATAGCCCCGTTATTAATATCGGATATAAAACAGAAACATTAGAAGGCGTTACAAACTCTTTAGGCGAATACAATTTTCTACCAAATGAAACCGTTACATTTTTTATCGGTGACCTTGAATTTCCTTCTACTAAAGCGAATGGGATTGTTACGCCACTCGATATTGCCAACACTGTTAATACTGATGATTCAAAAGTAATTAATATTATTCGTTTACTTCAATCATTAGATAAAGATGGAGTTCCTGCTAATGGTATATCAATTACTGATGCTGCTAAAACATCTGCAACACAAGCAGATTTTAATCTTTCTGAGATAGATTTTGCTACATCCTCAGCTGTAATAAATTTAGTATCAAACGCAGGCCAGGATACTGCTATTACTGCACTTATTGATACAGCAACAGCTATTGCTAATTTTGAAGAAGGACTTTTAGATAGTGGAACTTCATTTGGTTCTTTTGTTGGAACATGGCGGAATACAGCAACAGAAAATGATTTTTTACTGCTAAGTTTCTTTAATGATGGCACATATCTGCATGCAGAAGTTGATCTTAATGACGCACTTGAAATATCAGGTATGGAATGGGGCACGTATTCACGTGACGCAACTACAGGAAAAATGACGGTAACTCAGACATTCGATAATAATGGCGATACTGGACTCACAGATTTTACCGGAGTGCCAAATCTTTTTACTAATGTCTCAGGTGATGTTCTTACTCTAACTATTGATGACGAAGCTGATGATATTATAGATGCCACGGTAATTTTTCAACGGCAATAAATATAACAATACGCTCTGAGTCAGTCGTCAAGTAATTTTTTGCCTTTTTTCAAATTATTTAATAACCACCTTGCGCTGTTTCAATGCAAATAAATAGGCTGATTCATCATAAGGTGTTTTGTTTTTCCAGCAGCTAAAAATAATTCGTATCCATTTAAATGCCAGGGCTCTAAGGGTTGCTTGATGCGACTTTCCCTGTGAGCGTTTCTTATCGTAAAACTCTCTTGCCCAGAATGAATAACGGATACTCTGGTTAGCCCATTCAACAAAGGTTTGCCGTAAAAACGTTGGACATGAATAGCGCCAATGTATCCAGGTAGATTTACCACTGCGTTTTAATACGGGTGCCACGCCAGACAAGCGATTCACCTCATCAGAAGACTGATAACGATTCCTGTTTGTACCAAAGGCAACAAGCAGTCTCGGACCGAACACAGGCCCTGCACCTGGTAATGATTCAAAGATTTTATATTCACCATGCTGGCGAAAACGTTGCGCTATATCAAGATCATACTCATGTATCGTTATCAATACTTGTCTTAGTTGTATCGCCAGTGCTTTTACAAAGCGCTCTAGCGGCACAATGACGCCATCATCTTCTGTTATGGGCATAGCTGACTTAATTGCGTTAATACGTTTTTCTATTACTACCGAACGAACGCAACGATGTGAGGTGAAGAATTTTTTAAGCGTTGCCAGTCTGGCACGTTTTGCCTTCTTCAGGGTTGGCCACTGCGCAAGAAAATCACAGAATATCTTTGTGTCAATATCATCAAACCACTGTAATGCCTGAGGATAATACGATTTTAAAGCTGCCGTAATGCGATTCGTCAGGCGCACTTTTTCACTCACAAGTACACGTCTGTCTTCAACAAGACGTTGCAAAATGCGCGTTTCTTTTGTATCAGGAACAAGCGGCTTTAATACAGAAGGATGCTTACTCAGGTAATCCAGTTGCAGAAAGGCATCCGTTGGATCGTCTTTCGCACCACTTTGGGTAAAGGCTTCACGGTACTTCGCCAACGCTTTCGGTGGTATAGGATATAACACAATAAAGTTATACTTTAATAGCGCATAAACTATGGGCCCTGCTTTTAACTCAAGGCAGATAGCTATCGGTTGATTATTAAAGCGCTTTTGAAGAGCTAACGCCCACTCTTCTATTGATTCCGGTGTGTGGGAAATACAGCCGTATTCAAATTGTTCTGAGTCAGAGGGCTTTAAGCAGAAATCATGCTTACAGTCTGCCCAGTCAAGACCAATATGTGCAACAAAATGTGAAGGAATTTGCTTCATATGCCCATCCTTTTATTGTAAGGTTAATAAGTGGTATCGGTATGCAAGCTTACTTCTGCGAAATTATTATAGATAAGTCGGTGTGACGACAGTCTCTGAGTATTCGTTATCGAAGTAAGTACACCTGGTGGCTCGAAAGTATTGTTATGAGCATCGTATGCTTGCGCTCAACTATTCGTAACCACCGGGTGCATACCTCTCTACAGTATACAATTGTAAAAATTAGATTTTTACTTTAGAAAGGTTCGAAGAACTATAATCAGCTCAACTCGACCATTTATACGCCGTTTCGCTTCGCTACACTCTG
>JBGMRO010000693.1:0-2410 GCA_048061555.1 Thiohalomonadales bacterium
CATATTAAAAATAAGTGATTCATCATCGTTTTGCTTGTACGCACCTAAAACATATCCTCTAAGCGACTCATCAAACTTTTTCACTGCCGTAACCTTTTCATCGTCGGTAAAGTGTTTCATTCCATATACCTTATTGACTAACAAGCCAACGGCCAGCTCCTCTCTGCGATAAATCAATATTCTAGATTTATTAGAAACCTGTGTCGGTGTCTTACCGAGAAATAGATTAAGGTCTGAAACCGCAATTAAAATTCCGCGTACATTGGCAACGCCTTTTATCCAATTTATAGCACCAGGCACCGTGGTAAGCATGGGATAATGAAGTATTTCATGCACTTGATCGAGTGGCGCGACAAAATTAAACTCACCCACACGAAAACTAATCCCGGACCAGACATCTTGGACTTTTTCTTGCTGAGGTAAGCCCTTCGCTCGCGATAAATTTTTCTTTTCTAATTCATACAGCAAGTGAATAGGCGATAATTTTTTCATCGGCATTCCAGCATTTTTCCTTTTCCGCTTTTTTTAATCTTTTCTTTAGCTCTTTCTTTAATGACCAGCAGCGGGACTAGATACTCATGTTTCAATTGTTCTTTGTGTTCTTTGTAAAAATATAATTTTCCGTTCGATACGCGGTCAGCGGCAAACCCAATCTGTTGCAAACCCTATCTGTTACAAACCCAATGTTTGCTGCACAAGCCTCGACCGAAACCCACTAACCGCCAAGAATATTACTTATTTTGGCGATGAGTTCTTTCTCTACAGCGGGTTTAGTAATATAGTCTTTCGCGCCTTGCCTTAGACCCCATACTTTATCAGTTTCCTGATCCTTGGTACTCACAATGATCACGGGAATACTGCTAGTCTCTGGGTTGCCGGTTATTTGCCGTGCAGCTTGAAATCCATTCATTCCAGGCATAACCACATCCATTAAAATCATATCTGGATGTTCAGTTTTTGCCTTTTCGATACCTTCTTCACCACTGCTGGCCGAGGAGACGTTATAGCCATTCTTCTCCAACATCGTTCTTAAGACATGTATTTCGGTTGGCGAATCGTCAACGATTAGAATACTAGTCATTTCTGCAAATCTCCCGTGTTAATTAAAATCCATACATATTAAAATAATAATTCGGCCAACTCATGGGATTCTTTACCCTTTTTTCTAAGGCGCAGAACCAACGTGCGCAAAAATCGCACCTAACAATTCATCTTTGGTAAACGGCTTGGTCAAATATTGATCGGAACCAACTATTCTACCGCGCGCTCGATCGAATAAACCATCTTTACTTGTCAACAAAATAACCGGCGTATTTTTATACACATGATTATTTTTTATAAGTGCACAAGTCTGATACCCATCTAAACGAGGCATCATAATGTCGATGAAAATTACATCTGGATTCTGATCAGTAATCTTAGATAACGCTTCAAAACCGTCAGTGGCCGTAGTCACTTCGCAGCCCGCCTTTCTTAATAAGGTCTCTGCGGTCCGACGAATTGTTTTACTATCATCGATTACTAATACTTTGACACCGGCCAAGGATGTCTCTTGTGCTGGATTAGCCACGTTATCACCTCTGAGTAAATGTAAGCGAATAAAGTCTGCACACGAAGTTCATATGTATTTATCATAGCGACGAATTCTTACGATTATGAAAACATGCTTAACTTCATTGTTCTCTAATAATTGAAATTTGCACAGCGTATTACAATATCTTTACTCGCTATAAATTACTGTTCATTGCCATTAATACTATTATATTTAAGTTATTAATAACTCACTTTATATCAATAAACCGCACTAAAATTTCGGAATATGCATTTTTATTCCATCATGCCTATTCTGTTGGCAATATTCTGTATTAACTATAGCCGCTTTTCGCATTGTATATCGGCGTCAATGATTTAATCTTTAGTAATTACAACATGCTATCTCAACAACGCTACGGTGCCCAGTTAACGTGCATTATTTTAGCTTACATAAAGAGTTTCTCAGATTAAGTAGCTGTTTATATTAATTTTTAACCCTAAATTTTATTTAATATAGATGGCCCATGCTCTTCCATCGTTGCTATTGACATGCACAATGCATGTCAAAATTTACGGCTTCTCTCGGGAGAAGAGTGTTTTGGTGTGATAAGGGTAAGTACAATTGGACATATTTACTTACTTATCGGCTATTCGTGCCTGTGTACTTAGTCCGGTATGATTGGGGTAAATCCATAAAGATTAGGTGCTTCTTCATACAATATTAGTCGCGAATTTCATTCCTTGAATGACACAAATAGGGTTCTTTGTTACATTCTCTTCATAGGGGTTATTCTAATGATAAGCTACTATGGGTACAAGCATTTTGACGCCCGCGGTATTATTTCATAACGGCTTGTGCATGGTTTACTAGGTCACT
>JBGMRO010000694.1:0-2410 GCA_048061555.1 Thiohalomonadales bacterium
GATTCAGTCAATCTATGTGCAACTCACGGACCTTAACCATTATTTATTGGACGCAAACAATATTTTCGCCTAACTAATGTATAAATAGAAAGAAAATATTTGATAAAGCTACTAAAATAATGAAGAAGTTGATTCCATGCTCATACACAGACAGAATAAATGCGCATTCTTATCTCTATTTAATGAAATAATATCTTTTACTAACTTTAAACATATTTTACTTTATTTTCCTCTTTCTCATGCCCTCCTCGAAATAAAAAAGATAAATGATCCATTACAACAATTATCTTTATGATCCATGTTTAAAACATACGTTAATAACATGTGTTTTAAGCATATGTTATAAGTGTATCCAATCCAAATAAAATCAATCTCTGACTATCCTAAATCGAGGCCAGGAAAATCGCGGTTTCTTCTTGCCTATTTTACCCTTATCTAAGGTATGCTTGTTTTCCTTTCTAGTAAACTTTCTCCCTTGCCATATAACATAAAGCGCGGGAACCAATAACATTGAAACCAATGGCGCAGTAATCATTCCACCTAACATCGGAGCAGCAATACGTTGCATTACTTCAGAACCGGTACCCGTTCCAACCATAATTGGAAACAACCCTGCTATTATGACCGTAGCTGTCATAGCTTTGGGTCTAACTCGCATTACCGCGCCCTCAATTATTGCACCTTTAACAGTAGCTAAATCTGTAGGTTTCATTTCTCTCAATGATTGATTTAAATATACCAACATAATAACACCGAATTCAGCAGCTAACCCCGCCAACGCGATCAAACCCACGCCGATGGCGACTGAAAAATTGTACCCAAGCAACCAAATTAACCAGAATGCACCAACCAATGCCAATGGCACTGAAAACATAACGATAAATGATTCGGTGAAGTTATTGAAATTAAAATACAGGAGCAACAATATAATCACCAGTGTCAATGGTACAACATATGTTAGGCGCTCCTTTGCTCGCAACATATATTCATACTGGCCGGACCATCCAAGAGAATACCCACCAGGCAGCTCAACCCGCTCCAACACAGCTTTTTGCGCTTCAGCCACAAAACTACCCAAATCGCGTCCCGCGATATCAACAAAAACCCAACCCGTACGTCTTGCGTCTTCGCTTTTAATTAAACCTGGTCCATCATCTATAGTAATCTTACTAATATCGCCTAACGTGACATGCGTACCGGTAGGCGATACAATTGGCAACGCCGCAAGATCCTCCAGTGAATCTCGAACACTTCTCGGGTAACGGATATTAACCGGGTATCGCTCAAGACCTTCAACCGTCCAAGTGACATTCGCACCACCCACAGCCTTACCAACAATCTCCTGCACATCCGCCACATTTAATCCATAACGTGCGGCCAGCTTCCGATTTATATCAATATTAATATATCGACCGCCTGCTACTCGCTCAGAAAAAACAGATAATGCACCAGGTATCGTTTTTACAACAGCTTCAATCTGCTCACCAATTTCCTGAATAACACCCAGGTCACTACCTAGTATTTTTATCCCTAAGGGTGTTTTAATGCCTGTAGATATCATATCAATTCTGGTTTTAATGGGCATAACCCAGGCATTGGTTAAACCCGGAATTTTGATTTTTTCATTGAGTTCCTTCTTTAACTTCTCCATTGTCATTCCGGGCCGCCATTCACTTTTAGGTTTAAATTGAATGGTGGTTTCTATCATGGTTAATGGAGCGGGATCCGTCGCCGTTTCGGCACGTCCAGCTTTACCAAATACCGTATCAACCTCCGGTATTGTTTTTATCATCCGATCCGTTATTTGTAAAATTTCGCCTACTTTACCAATTGAAATACCAGTAAAAGTTGTTGGCATATATAATAAATCACCTTCATTAAGCTCTGGCATAAATTCAGAACCCAGCTTACTTAAAGGATAAATCGCTGTGGCCACTATTAACAAAGACACAAAAACGACTGTTTTCGGTTTATTCAAAACCCACTTTATAATGGGCAAATAAATAGCAATCAAAAACCGGTTAATTGGATTTTTATTTTCTGGGGGAATTTTTCCTCGAATGAAATATCCCATTAACACTGGCATTAGTGTAATCGAAAGAACTGCCGCTGCCGCCATGCCGTATGTTTTCGTAAATGCCAATGGTGCAAACAACTTGCCTTCTTGCGCCTCTAATGTAAAAACTGGCAAAAAACTTAATGTTATTATGAGTAACGAAAAAAATAGAGCCGGACCAACTTCCACAGCAGATTGCTCAATTGCGGCCCACCGATTCTCATCGGTAATTTCGATTCTCTCCAGATGTTTATGCGCATTTTCAACCATGACAATGGCCGCATCTACCATCGCACCAATGGCAATGGCGATTCCACCCAGGGACATTATATTTGAGCTAATACCTTGATAATA
>JBGMRO010000695.1:0-2408 GCA_048061555.1 Thiohalomonadales bacterium
TCGTTATTGTTGCTGCACGACGTACACCACTGGGCAGCATGCAAGGTGTGTTTAACTCGTTGAGTGCGCCAACCCTGGCGAGCCATGTCTTGAGGGCAATCACAAAAGACTGTGGCCTGGATACCAACAGTATTGATGAATTGTTGCTAGGCTGTGTCCTCACGGCGGGTGTCGGTCAGGCACCCGCACGTCAAGCCTGTCTGCAAGCGGGTTTACCTCAATCGATCTCCTGTACCACGATTAATAAAGTCTGTGGCTCGGCCATGAAGGCGATTATGTTGGCGCACGATATGATTAAGGCGGGTAGCGCGAATCGTGTTATTGCGGGAGGCATGGAGTCCATGAGCAACGCACCGTACCTATTATCAAAGGCCAGAAATGGTTATCGATTGGGGCATCATGAACTTATTGATCATATGTTTTTTGACGGCCTGGAAAATGCGAGCGATCGTAATCTTATGGGTTATTTCGCAGAGCGCTGTGTGGATCAATACGCCTTTACACGCGAGCAACAAGATGCGTTCGCGACAGATTCGGTTAAGTCCGCAAGACGCGCGACTGCAGAGGCCTACTTCGAGAATGAAATCGTTCCTGTGCCGGTAACTTCAAAAGGTGCGGAAATTATTATCGATACTGATGAACAACCAGACAAGGCCCGCTTAGAAAAAATTCCGACCTTACGTCCGGTCTTTAAAGCGGAAGGTGGTTCGGTTACTGCCGCGAATTCGTCTTCGATTTCTGATGGCGCAGCAGCGCTGATGCTGATGCGTGAGACTGATGCCCGTCAGCACAATATAAATCCGCTTGCGCGCATCGTTGGGCATAGCAGCTTCGCTCAGGCGCCAGAGGATTTTACCACGGCACCGGTGGGGGCCATAAAAGCCATTCAGCAGCGACTCGGTTGGAGCGTTGATGAGGTAGACCTTTATGAAATTAACGAGGCCTTCGCTGTCGTGACCATGGCGGCCATGCAGACTCTCAATATACCCGCTGAAAAGGTCAACGTACACGGTGGCGCGTGTGCCTTAGGACATCCCATAGGTGCATCCGGGGCCCGTATCGTGGTGACTTTGATACACGCCCTAAAGCAAAAACAATTACAACGCGGTATAGCTTCGTTGTGTATTGGTGGTGGAGAGGCCACGGCCCTCGCGATCGAAATATATTAAAAAAGGTTGCTAATGGTATGCCGGTATTGCAATCCCAGATAAATATAGATACAGCACAATTTAGAGAAAATTCTCAAAACCTGCTAGCCTTAACGGAAGATCTACACCAGGAGCTTGTGCGTATACACGAGGGAGGTCCCGAGCGGGCCAGGCTCAAACACAACGCCCGTGGTAAAATGTTGGCCAGACAACGCATTGCCGAACTTATTGATGCCAATAGTTTCTTCATGGAGTTCTCGGCCATGGCGGCGTACGGCTTGTATGAAAATCAAGTGCCCGGAGCAGGTATCGTTACCGGTATAGGCCTCATCCATGGGCAAGAAGTGGTAATTATTGCCAATGATGCGACCGTCAAAGGGGGTACATACTACCCGCTAACGGCAAAAAAACATCTGCGCGCACAAGAGATCGCGGCGCAAAGTCACTTGCCCTGTATTTACTTAGTCGATTCTGGCGGTGCTTTTTTACCGATGCAAGATGAAGTCTTTCCCGATAGAGATCACTTTGGGCGTATCTATTACAACCAAGCAAGAATGTCGGCACAGGGAATTCCCCAAATCGCCGTGGTCATGGGATCGTGTGTTGCAGGTGGCGCCTATGTGCCGGCCATGAGTGATGAAACCATTATCGTCAAGCAACAGGGTACCATCTATTTGGGTGGTCCTGAATTGGTAAAAGGGGCTACGGGAGAAATAGCGCAGCCGGAGGAACTCGGCGGTGCCGAGATGCATTGCAGGACTTCCGGTGTCGCAGATCACCTTGCCGACAATGATACGCATGCCCTATTGATCGCAAGAGAGATCGTGGCGAACTTTAATACTCGGCCGGCAGCGACTTTCAAGGTGAGCGATTATCAGGGACCCCTTTACCCCAGTGAACAGCTATACGGTTTGATACCCGTTAATGCGCGCGAACAATATGATGTCCGCGAGGTCATTGCGCGCTTAGTCGATGGCTCACTATTTCAGGAATTCAAGGCCTTGTATGGAACTACCCTGGTATGTGGATTCTCTCATATCTGCGGCTTTCCCATCGGAATAGTGGCAAGTAACGGTGTGTTATTTTCTGAATCGGCCTTGAAGGGTTGTCACTTTATCGAACTCTGTAACCAACGTGCGATACCCTTGTTGTTTTTACAAAATATCACCGGATTCATGGTCGGAAAAAAATTCGAACAAGACGGTATCGCAAAACACGGTGCCAAGATGGTCATGGCGGTCGCGTGTTCTACTGTGCCGA
>JBGMRO010000696.1:0-2401 GCA_048061555.1 Thiohalomonadales bacterium
GTTAGATTAATACTCTTCATCTCATTCCCATGCTCCGCGTGGTAATGCATACAGCGGTATGGATTACCACAGAGGATCGTTGGAACCAGAAACCGTCGTGTAATGAGTGGTTGTTATTAAGCATTTCATGTGAGCACAAAAAACGTGCCCACCCTACCATTTAACTCATACTTAAGACAGTTTTTGTAGAGTAGGCACATCTTTTTGTGTCTCGTTACCACGCTCTTGCGTGGTAATGCATACAGCGGTATGGATTACCACGGAGGACCGTGGGAACCAGAAAACCCTTGAACTGCGAAACTTGAGTTAAGAGTGACTGTGTAAGGAAATATAGCCCATATATCTCCCTTGATTCAAATAGAAACTTCTAGTAATCTTTTGCGAAATTCCCTTAGCTGATATAAGGACGATATCTATGCGCTTTCTATTTTTGTTTTTTTTCGTTTTGTTATCGGCCTGCGACGGTTTTGCAAAAAATGTAGCCTTAGGCACACTAGAACGAGATCGTATCGCCCATACGGCGATTGTCAATGAAGTGGTCGTCGAGTTACCTGTCATACAAGGTACTGTCGTCACTAAGGGTACGGTTTTGGTGAGGTTGGATGACACCCTGCAAAGGGCGCAAGTGGCCAAGGCTGAAGCGGAAGTTGCGCAAGCTAGGGCCAATCTTGATAAACTACAAAGCGGCGCCCGTAAAGAAGATATCGCCGCCGCCAGGGCCAAAGTCGCTGGGGCCAGAGCAAAACTTGTAGAAAGTGAAGCCAATTATGTGCGCGCAAAAGATTTGGAAAAAAGGGATTTGGCGAGCAAGGCTATACTTGATAAATCACTCGCCACGCGTGATGCCAGTATAGCGAGTTTAAAGAGCGCACGAGAGAAATTGTTGGTATTGACCAATGGTACCCGTGAAGAAGATCTGCGCATTGCCGATGCGAGTCTTGCCGTAGCAAATGCCGTGCTCGCGAGTGAATTAAAAAAGCTGGCAGACTTGACTATAATCGCCACCCGAGATGGCATCCTCGACAATCTCCCCTGGAACCTAGGTGAACGTGTCACCAAGGGTAGCCCTGTAGCGATCTTGCTGGCGGGTAATGCACCTTTTGCCCGAGTCTATGTACCAGAACCTTATCGTATTAAAATCAAAATAGGAGATTCCTTAACGGTCCATGTCGACGGAGTGGAAAAATCCATGAGTGGGAATGTACGTTGGATAGCGACCGAACCTGCCTTTACCCCTTATTATGCATTGAACCAGGAAGAGCGTTCACGCCTGATGTATTTAGCCGAAGTACAATTGCCTGATAGTGAAGCAGATTTACCCAATGGGGTTCCTGCACAAGTTGATCTTCCATGAGCGAGTTTGCCATACAAACAAGCCAGTTAAGTCGAAATTTTGGCGAATTGAAGGCCATACAAAATCTAGATCTGGCGATAGAAAAACAGCGCATCTATGGATTTTTAGGCCCAAATGGCTGTGGCAAAACAACCGCCATTCGTATGCTGACCGGATTATTGAGACCGAGTTCTGGTGAAGTCCGTATTTTGGGATTCACACTGCCACGGGATGCGGAGAAACTGCGACTTAGAATGGGATATATGACACAGAAATTTTCACTCTATGATGATCTAACCGTTTTACAAAATCTACAGTTCATGGCACGAATATATAGTTTACCGAAGCGCCAACAAAAAATACGCATAGAAGAGTTACTCGATATTTACGACTTACAGCAAAAGGCTAATCAATTAGCGGGAAGCATGAGCGGTGGGCAAAAACAGCGACTGGCATTAGCCGCCGCCACCTTACATAAACCCGAGCTGTTATTTCTAGACGAGCCCACTTCAGCGGTCGATCCAGAAAACCGGCGTAATTTTTGGGAAAAGCTTTTTGATCTAACCGACCAAGGGACCAGCATATTGGTCTCAACACACTACATGGATGAAGCCGAACGCTGTCATAAACTCGCCATTTTAGAGGCCGGGATCAAACGCGTCGATGGCACGCCGGAGGAGTTAATGCGACAAATGGGGGCCCATGTCGTGGAGATTGCCGCCTCTGATTTGAGGCAACTTAAACAGCATCTGTTGAGTCTACCGGAAGTGATTACCGCCGCACAGCTAGGTGCCCGTCTGCGCGTTTTGGTAAAAAATAGTATCCCTGAGCCGCTCGATTTCTTGAAAACTCAACAAGGTATTACTGAGCAGGATAGCTTGTCTTTAGTTAGACCTAGCCTAGAAGATGTGTTTGTTACCAGCACGGGTGAGGGTCGACAATGAATTCCCTGCTACGAATTCAAGCTATATTTAATAAGGAGCTGATACAACTTAGCCGCGACAAAATGACGTTTGGCATGATCGTGATGATCCCGCTAATACAGCTGTTATTATTCGGTTTTGGCAT
>JBGMRO010000697.1:0-2398 GCA_048061555.1 Thiohalomonadales bacterium
CCAGACGAATACAAACGCCGATTTCAGCGTGTTAGCCGCAAAACAATAGATCGAACGACATACATTAAATTTAAGTAATCCGAAGGTGATGGCAAGGATGCCTTTTCGTTGACGTGTAATTAAACGAGCCACTCTGCCCCCCACGGGTTTAGAGTGGTTTTTTTTTGCCCATAAAAAACGCACAGGGGCTTTTCGCTTGTAAAACGCCAATTATTTATTATTATCCATACATGAAAGTCAAAGAAAATCTTTGGACTGAACCCGAATTCGACCGTGAACTGTATGGAGCCGATATGTTACCCCATGATATTGATCAAATGAATATCTCTGAATTTTATAAAGCATCCGATTTGCCTAAGCCGATTTTAGTCACAATTAAAGATATCACGTTAAAAAACTTTGCGCAGGAAGGGAAAGAGGCTGATAATAAATGGATATTTAGCTTTCATGAGGTCGATAAGAAACTGAGTTTAGGGCCAGAAAATCAGGTGTTATGTGCTCAGGCATTGAATACCCGTGACCCGCACAACTGGTTTAATCAAAAAATCGTCCTGTTTAATGATCCTACGGTTCGGTTTGGCAATCGTATTGTCGGTGGGGTTAGAATTAGAGCACCTCGAAATCAACCACCTGTTCAACAACCTGTTCAACAACCTGTTCAACAACAACCACAAGCATCACCAGAGCAAGCGGTTGATCCTGAATTAACTCAATTTGACGACGACATTCCCTTTTGATAGCCACAGAAGGGGGGCACTGGTATACCCAGGCCGGTGAACCCTGTTATACAATCAAGGGGCTTAACGGGCGTGAACGTAACACGACACTTGCCGATGCTCGAAAGCTTAAGCTGGTGCCCTCTGTTACAGAGGTGATGAAAGTTCTAGCAAAGCCGGGGCTTGAGCGGTGGAAGATCGAACAGGTAGCGCTTGCAGCTCTAACACTCCCTAAGATTGAAAATGAGACGATGGATCAATTTCTTCATCGTGTTTATGTCGATGCAAACAAACAATCGAATGACGCCAGAAACCTTGGCACATCAATTCATACAGCCATTGAACGATTCTACCTGGGCAAAAAAATCAATGAACATCAGGTGATTGTTCATGCCCTGGATCGCAAGCTTAAACAGGCGTTTGCGCATCAAAGCTGGCTGCCTGAAAAAAGCTTTTGTCATCCGTTAGGCTATGGGGGTAAAATCGATTTGCATTCTCAAGACTGGGTGATAGATTACAAAACTAAAGAATTTGGGCCAGACGACATCCAGAATACGTTCTCGTATTACGAGCACAAACTTCAGCTTTCAGCCTATAAACTCGGGTTAGGGCTACCCAATGCCCGCATTGCAAATGTCTTTATATCCCGCACTCACCCTGGATTAATCAAAATCGAAAAGCACAAAGATGACCTTTCAAATACCTTTCGGGCACTTCTGGCATTTTGGAACACATTGAAAAAAATTGACAGATAATACAACTTAGTGCATATTCGAGCCTCGTAATAAGAGGTTTAAATATGAAAAAATCAGAATGGCAGCTCGAACTTGCCAAATACAACAAAAAGAAAAACAAAGAACCCATCTTTTTTAACACTACGTTAACGCCTGAAGATGCGGATTATCTATTAGAGGATAATTTACATAACAGGACATTAAAAAAACATTTTGTTGCTCGTTACTATAAAGAAATGCAACTGGGTCGATGGAAATTGAACGGCGAAACCATTATTATTAATAATGAGGGAGCACTGTTAGACGGTCAACATAGATTAGTTGCGTTAAAAAAATATGAAAAGCCTGTTAGATTCTCTTTTTGTATTACCACTGGTAAAGATAATTTTTCAACCCTCGATATGGGTGTTTCTCGAACCCCGGGCGATCTGTTAAAACTACATGGCTTTAAAAGTGTAAATAATAATGCGGCGGCTATGCGATTTCTATTAATATATCAACAAAGCGAAAACTTTAGTGATTATGGTGGAATTCACCCAATGGATATTCTAAATGCCGCTAAAAAATACCCTAAACTGCTCGGCCACCTAGTAGAGGCTGGTAAATTTTCATTCTTAACCCGATGTACAATAATGCAGTTTTTTATATATATATTTGAACATGTAGACTATCTTGCAGCATTAGAATTTTTTGATAAGCTGCGAACAGGAGAGAACATAGGTAAAACGTCACCTATTTTGCATCTACGAACTCTACTTTTAGGTTATCGAGTTAAAAACCTACAATATGATAAACGCTATCAAATAGCCGCATTTATCATTGCATTCAATGCATTTAGAAATAAAGCGCGAGTCAGCACCGTTAAGTGGGACGGTAAACATTTTCCAGTGATTAACGGTGTTGACCGTGACAAGCTGTTTCAGCCTAACTAACTTTAGGTATAAACCG
>JBGMRO010000698.1:0-2397 GCA_048061555.1 Thiohalomonadales bacterium
TCATACGACCCCTCGTCTACGCCAGAGAACGACAAACCGCCGATTATGCAAAAAAGGCGGGTTTACCCGTGATCAAAGACAATTGTCCAGCCTGTTTTAATATGCCATCCCAACGACAGAAAATGAAGCAACTACTGCTTCAACAAGAACAAGAAAACAGCCATCTCTACAAAAACTTGCTCTCAGCAATGCGACCGTTGTTAGATCCGCATTACTATAGATAGTGGTTAATAACTACACGCCATGTCCATTCTGCTCAAATTAATCCTACGATTAACCGCCCTGCTTCCCCTACGATTGGCGCATCAACTGGGCGCCCTCACAGGTAAAATAATAGATATTGTCCCACATAACTACCAGACATCCAGCCTGAAGAATATTCAAATTTGCTTCCCTGAATTATCGACCCAGCAGGCCAGGTCGCTCAAGCTGAACAGTTTTAGAGAGAGCGGCAAGGCGCTATGGGAGTTAGGCGCTATTTGGTTTTGGCCCAAACCGCGAGTACTAAAATTAGTCAGAAAAATATCAGGTCAGGACGTCATTGACGAGGCGATTCATAAAGGTAAGGGGGTTATTATCGCCGCACCGCATATTGGGTGTTGGGAAATGGTTGGGCTGTATTGCGCAACAATGGCCACCATGACTAGTCTGTATCGCCCACCTCGAGTAAGTACTATTGAAGATCTTATGCGAGACGCTCGACAAAGATTTGGGGCAAACTTAGTCCCTACGGACAATTCTGGCATTCGAAAATTATACGCGGCCTTACGACGAAATGAATTTATCGGCATCCTACCAGATCAGGACCCACGCAATGAAGGCAATATTTTTGCCCCCTATTTTAACTTCCCAACCAACACCGCAACCCTATTACCACGCTTGGCGCAGAAGACCCATGCGACGGTGGTATTTACCTTTGCAGAGCGTCTTCGACATGGCCAAGGTTACCATTTACACTTTATCAATGCGGATGAAAAAATCTATGCCGATGACTTGCAGGTCGCTGCGCAGGCGGTTAATTTAGGCGTCGAGACTTGTATAAGGATAGTACCAGAGCAATATCAGTGGTCCTATAAACGCCTCAAGACTCGACCTGATGGCGAACCGAACATTTATTAGTGGTTCAATGTGTTAGGTTCAACGCCGAGCAAACTCAGGCCAACGCTGCTCCACAACCGCCAGTAGCTCAATCGCCGCCCGATATCCCTGGGCCGAGGCCTTTTTTAACCAAAATACGGCCTCTTCCGGGCTTAGCTTAATGTCTCTATTGGCCACCGATAAAATCCGCCCCATATTAAATTGCGCCTCGGCGGTACCACTCAGTGCCGCTCGATGAAACCACTTCAACGCTAGCGCATAGTTGACCGGAACACCGAGCCCGCTTTCATACTGTAGCGCGAGGCGATTTTGTGACTTGGCATCGCCTTTTTGGGCAAATACCGTATATTCTGACGCGGCAAACTGAAATAGTCCGTAGGCCTTTTTCTTATCGACCGGGATACCGAGCCCGTTCTGATACATTTCAGCAAGCGCAAAGTTTGCGTCAATATGATCTTGTGCTGCCGCTTTCGTGAACCAATACAAGGCCGACTGGTGCGCATTGGCCACACCTAAACGACTGAGATACATCTCGCCGACTTGGAATTGTGCCCCCGGCATACCTTCCTGCGCGGCAACGAGCGCCCATCGAAAGGCCTCTTGCTCATTGGCCGACGCACTTAACCCCTGATTATGCATGCGCATTAACATGTCGGCTGCACCCTGCTCATCATTTTTCGCAGCCAGATAAAATGCCTTCATGGCGGAGTCGTATTTAGCCTGGCTAAAATACAGCAAGCCTTGTTCATACAACGTCGCATTCACCTGCATGGGTAGAAAACTAATCCACAGCAGCAAAAACCCAATTTTGGTGGTATTAAAAGCAGAAAACATCGGTATTCTCCAAGTATTTCAGGTAAATTACAGTGACAAAGCCGAATATTTTATAAATAGCGTATAATCTATTTATAATAGTTTTCTCCAAATCAGTAAAAACGCGGTAAAAATACGCTAATATTCAATTTAGTAGAGAAAATAACGACTTTTTGCTGGTCAAATCGACTGTAAATCGAATAACATATCGTCCATCCTAGGAAAAACCAGTTTCAACATCAGTAGTAAGTATATAACGTGGATATTGCGTCCCTTGATGGTAGCTATATCGGCACCAATAAATCTCACTTGAGTAAATACGGAAAATGAAACTTCAGCAATTGCGCTATATTTGTGAGGTCGCCCGTAGAGGGCTAAATGTTTCAAGTGCTGCAGAAAGATTGCATACTGCGCAATCAGGCATTAGTACGCAGGTTCGTCTACTCGAGGAGGAATTAAACGTACAGATCTTTGAACGACATGGAA
>JBGMRO010000699.1:0-2393 GCA_048061555.1 Thiohalomonadales bacterium
TACCACTTTTGATGGGGATCACGGGAACAGTCTCGTGGTCTTTCATCTGGGTGCAAGGGTGCCACAGGACCCTAAGATCGCGCTGCATCAGGTCATGATTGGTGATTTTATTGCTTGGTTGACTCATGAGGCATGATTTTACACTAACTTCGGCGGCAAAGATCATGCTATACACATGCATTATTAACTTTACTTTATAGTAGTATTTGCTGTATTATTTGATATATTCTGTATAAGAGAATTCTAAATGTTTAGCGCCTATTTCGCTTTTTTCTCCTCCATTCTTGTGATCGCTTTAGTTTTCTCTATAGTCAGGCGATACTCGCCCAGCGCCAATGCCCAATATGTTGTATTGGGGTTTTTCGCCGCGTTTTTCGTGTTAACTAGTTGGCTAGGAATCACAGGTGTGCTCGCGGACTTTTCAACCTTACCGCCAAAATTTTTCCTATTGTTCCCGCTGGAGTTAGTCGCTTGCTTGGTATTGGTATTAACTAAAACCGGGAAAACGTTAGTGACAACTATCCCATTAAAAGTGTTGGTCGTTTTACAAGGGTTTCGTGTATTACCAGAACTACTATTGCATTTCGCCTATCTGGATGGTCTTGCCCCAGTTCAAATGACATTTCACGGCAGAAACTGGGATATTGTGACGGCACTTACGGCCATTGTCCTTTTTCTTGTCTGGGATCGTGTGAATAAACCACAGCTGCTTGGCTGGTTGCATTCGATCCTGGGGATTGGCCTGTTGCTTAACATTATCGCAATAGCCATATTGTCAGCACCCACACCCTTGCGCGTTTTCATGAATGAGCCAGCGAATACTTTTGTCACCACGTTCCCTTATATATTGCTTCCCGGCATTCATGTTCTTGCTGCAATTTTTCTACATATGCTGACAATTCGTAAATTAATCTCATTGAAACAAACTAAGCAAGAGCGGTCCCGTGAAATCATATAGACAATTGTGCGGTGTCGCCAAAGCGTTAGATCTGGTTGGTGACCGTTGGACACTATTAATTATTCGTGATTTATTGATAGGACCAATGAGGTTTTCAGAGATTGAAAACAGCCTGCAAGGCATCACCACCAATTTACTCGCTGCCAGGCTAAAACATCTAAGTTTTTTAGGATTAATCGAAAAACAAGGAGCCAGCAAGCACGACCCGTATCGATTGACAGTTTGTGGACTGTCATTGGAGAAAGTGGTTTTTGCCTTAGGGGAGTTTGGTTGGCAGTTCTTAGATCTAAAGGACTATTCCACCATACGTTCCTTGCGTTGGGCGATGCTGTCATTAAAGCGTCGTTTACAACCCCCGTTTACTGACATCAGCATCCAGTTTTCCTGCGAAGCAAGTGATTACGCCGTAGTCTTAAAAAATAATATTAAAGAAGTGACAGCAACACGTCTACCACTACCAGACCTACGAATATCCGCGTCTGAGACACAGTTGCTTAAATTGATCGCCACCCTGCCCCATAAGCTAAAGGTGATTCCCGCCGTTGAAATACATGGAGACCCAGGCGCATGGGAGCATTTAGTCGACGCGGCTAGACGAAGCCCTGTTGCTTGAATTACAAACCATTCAAGCGGATGTACGTGACTTAGGTTACATACCACAGCCGGCATCGTGATCATACTGTATATCTCTTCTCCACGGTAAATAGGAAGGTGTGTTATGAAAAAAATGAAACTCTTTATCGATACTCACAATCGTGATAGCGAGGCGTATGGTGATCTAATAGCCCTGGATTACACGTGGACTTCGGTGAAAAAGGCGCTTATTCTTCTTATCCTTTTATCATGATCATTGATCATGATAAATCACTATGGAATCAGGAAATGCGGCCATTGTTTGTTAAAATTCTATCCCGGCCAATTTCAATATTGATCCTGATTATTTACTTTTTTTCAACACCGATATTGGCTAGTCAAATAGCGATATCACCTGATGGAAGCCACATTGCCCGCTATGGCAAAGGGTCTGAAGTAATCATTATTGATAATGCTGGGCAGGTACGACATCAATTGATCGCCCCAAGTGATATAACTTTCCGCCATAGAAATTTCTATCTTGGATTTGGAACAGATAATAATGCACTATTGATTGGCACCAATTGGAGCACTCAAAGTTTTAATTTATCAAGTAGCAGAATGCATACCGTTGTTTTAGGACGCCGTGCAATGGTTTCTCCCACTGGGAGAGTCGCTCTAATCCGTGCCCGAACGGGCGATGTGCTCGTGAAACAGGCATCTGGCGCTTTAATCGCAAAACTTACAATGCTTCCGGGAGATGATGCATTGTTTTCGGATGACGGACGTTGGTTGGCTTTTGCTGCACTTCGACAGAGAGCTCAAAGCCAAAGTAGAAAGCGCCGCGAAGCAGTCGGTCAGA
>JBGMRO010000700.1:0-2366 GCA_048061555.1 Thiohalomonadales bacterium
AATTTGCCAAGCCAGAACACGCTTTATCGCAACCGACTGGCTGGACTCAAACAAGCCTTCATCCGCAAGGAATTCGTCCAGGCTGCTACCAATATGGCTGTTTTCATCACGCATCATTTTCTTCCTGCTCGAATGGATACCAGGCGCCGGCGCGCCAGCGCCAAATCGGAAACGGGAAGTTTCTGTGACTTCTTGATCAACCCGTGCAAAAGTATCAAGAGACCCTTGTCTTCCGTAAACATGATTCTTGCTATCCCTCCTGGTATGGTACTCCTTAGCTCCCACAAACCCGCTTCAATTTTTCGGGTTAGCGGCATTCCAACCGGCCAACCCAATTGAAGTGTGAACAAATCCTCACCGATCGCTTTTCGACAGCTCATATCGAGTCGCCTTAACCAGGCTCGAACAGGTTCTCGACCAGAGGCTAATCGATAAAAAATGACCTTGCGAATCTCTCGTCTTTCTTCTTCAGGATTAAGTGTACCATTTTTGGTACTGTTTTTTTGCTTTTTTCCCATCTCTGAATTGTTAGTCACCACACAAGATTCCGTAATGGTTAACTTGAGCTCGTTTCTGTAGGAGAAAGTTGATAATTTTTGCGAGATAGATATTGGTAAAATCAGAAAAGTGCCAGGCTTATTGAGTTTCCTTGATAGTTGGGTGTGGCTAATGACCCGCCAGCAGGCTGGAATCTGGCAAGACAACGTGAATACTTCGACTGGGCCAAACAGGTAATCGACCAGCAAAGGAGTTGGGGGGTTAATGTGTCGATTTGTATAGATCTAATCGACACATCATACGAATATGTCGATTGAATCAACAAGTGCTGTTAAATGGTCGTACAGGACACTGCACGTCTACTTGTAGTCGATACTAGAGTAGCAAACCGTAGGGTTGTCAATTGACAACTACTGAGCAGCCAACTATTCTACTTGTATGAGCGCAACTGAATGCCGAGAAAAAGGCACCCTAAAAAAGTGGTCGAAGATGCTCTTCGCTACGCGGAAACCCATGGATGGCGTGTGGAAATTAAGTGAATACATATGAATTTGAATTGAAGTTCCGTCTCCCCAAAACCTCACAGGATGCAAAGTCTTTTGTTGAGCGACTTGGCGAGGCAGGTTGCACTGATGCACTGGTTGGTATCGGGCAGGCCGGGCGTATAGCTTTCCGTTTCACCAGGGATGCTAACAGCGCTTTTGAAGCAGTATTAAGCGCTATTAAAAATATAAAAAAAACAATCCCGGAAGCAAGCCTGATAGAGGCCGCACCTGATCTGGTTGGCTTGTCCGATATCGCAGATATACTGGGTTATTCGCGTCAGAACATCCGGAAACTCATGATGAATAACCTGGTTTCTTTTCCAACGCCCATCCACGAGGGCAAGACAATACTTTGGCATTTATCCAGTATCCTTACCTGGGCAAAAGAAAGGAATAGATATCAAATTGATGCGCTACTCCTGGATGTTGCCCACACCAATATGCAACTGAATATTGCAAAAGAAACAGTGCACCTGGATACATCAATTCAGCAACAATTCTTAGCGGGAATTTGAACTATGCCAAAACGTATTTATCAGTTCAAAATTGCACTAAAAGAAATTACCCCAACCATCTGGCGACGTATACAGGTTCCTGAGGGCTACAGCTTCTGGGATTTGCACGTAGCGATTCAGGATGCCATGGGCTGGCTGGACTACCACTTGCACCTCTTCCAGGTTCGCCGGAAACATGCCCATAGAGCGACAGAAATTGGTATTCCGGATGATTCCGCGTTTGAAGGTAGCCCCGAGATTCATCCCGGATGGGAAATTCCCATTTCTGACTATTTTGGTGATGTTGGCGTCACCGCGGACTACGAATACGATTTCGGTGATGGCTGGTGCCATGAAATCCTGCTTGAGGGCATTCTCCTCAGTGAAAAAGGTCAAAAATACCCTCGGTGTATCGATGGTGCTCGCGCATGCCCGCCGGAAGATTGTGGTGGGGTTCATGGTTACGACAGGGTGCTTGAAGCGCTCGCAGATCCGGACGATGAAGAGCATGAGAGTATGCTTGAGTGGTTGGGAGGAAAGTACGATCCACAGGAGTTTGTGCCGGGGAAAGTTAAATTTGATAACCCGACGAAACGGTGGCGGGGGGCATTTTCAATAGATCAGGATCAATAACCTTGTTGGGAATAACCACGTGGGATAAGGATTGAATTATTGTTATCTGGTGGCCAGGCAAACGGGCTGCTTCGACAGGTGGGATTTTACCTGTTCTCAGTTTCGCTACGACTGTAGCTGTTTTGAGTACATTTTAATGGGCACTAAGCGTGACATGCAGGAGACAGGTGGATTCCGGATCAAGTCCGGAATGACG
>JBGMRO010000701.1:0-2361 GCA_048061555.1 Thiohalomonadales bacterium
GGGTCTAGGGCTTTTTGAGGTCAGTGTTTGGGAAATTATGTCAGATAGGGTATATACCCAAAGCATCTTAGATTTAGGGTTTATAGCACGTCCTATTCGTTCCCTGGCTGCGCTGAAATTTCTCGCAATAGGCCGGCTATTACGCGTCATTTCGTCTTGCTATGAATAAAATATGACGGGCACTTAAAACCTAAATCTAAAACGCTATGGGTATAGTCGGACGGCCCACATCCAGGCCGGTAATATGTGGATTATTCCGGCGTTCGTTTCAATTCTCTCTTCGGTATCAAGTGTCAGAATGTTGGCTTGTGCCAAACGGGTTTCTAGCATAGCGGCGGTTAGGGCTCTAATTTCACGTTCGCGTGTGCGGGCGGCGCTAATATCCAGCGATACTTGATAAAGCGCAAGCGTACCGGTGCGATCAGTTGTTATGAAATCCACTTCAAACCCGCCCTCTGTGCGGTAGTAATTGATGCTCAGTCCTTTACGTCGCAATTCCATGAATACAAAATTTTCTAGTAGGCGCCCCCAGTCGGATCGCGGCTGGTGTAGGAAGGCATTTGATAGTCCGGTGTCAATCGCATAGACTTTGCGCGGATTGACTCTTTTTACTCTTTCTGAGCGTGAATAAATAGTGATCGGATAAATCAAATAGGCTTCTGTAAGATATTCCAAATACCCATGTAGTGTGTTTTTACCACAGGCAATGCCTTGTGATTTTAGGTCATTATGAAATTTATTGATGCTAAACAACGTCGCTGGTGTTGCGAGTAAATGACGAATAAGTGCTCGCAATGGTAGAATGTTACCAATCTGATAGCGCTCGACCACATCGCGTAAAATTACGACATCGACATACTCTTGCAGGATGCGGATTCGGTAGTCATCTGCCACAGACTGGACTTCAGGGAAGCCGCCGTGTAACAAATAACGGCGCAGTCGATTTTCCAACAGGGCACGCTTTTTTGCCCCCGGACGAGTCGCTGGAATATCATCTTCTCCCGCATGGGCGAGTGATTCTCGGAAGCTAAAGGGGAACATTTCAGTACTAAGGGAGCGCCCGCGTAGTACCGTGGCGATTTCACGACTTAATAATTTCGCCGATGAACCCGTGACCGCGAGTTGTACGGGTTCGGTATCCACCAGACGTCGCAGCCAGGACTCCCAGCCGGAAATATTCTGGATCTCGTCGAAGAAAAAATAGCAGGTTCGATCACGGTGAGCAGGGAAAAGGCGATAGTAAGTCTGACTTATACTGCTAAGACCTGCCGAATCCATCGGCAACAAACGTTCATCGTCGAAATTCAAATAAAGCATTGCTTCTTTCGGAATCCCTTGTGCGAGATGACTCTGCATAGTTTGGAATAGGTACCAAGTTTTTCCAGTCCTACGCATACCAATGACTGCATCAATTTTGCCCGACAATGCGGGTAGTTTTGTGCTTCTTCGGGTCAGTGTGGGCAAGGGGCGTTCATGAAAGTCAGCAATCAGTTGTTCTAGCAAGGTATCCATACCTTAATAGTATATTTAATATAGAGACGAATCAATGAATATTTGTCTTTGACTGGGAGTTAAATGGCGTTGTAGGCAAATGGGGGATTCTTTCTGTTATGTAGCGTTTTGACCTAAGCTAACAGATTGAGAATGAGGGTAATTAGATTAAACAGACCATGATGAGTTTGTGGTGCGGCTCCACTATTTGCGGTAGAGGGTAAATTAATTGTATATGCTTTGTCACTGATGCCGACTCATTTTCACCGGGTGTTGCGGGCAGGGCGAAGATGATTATCATGAAATATGCGATGATTGCTTTCATAAGGAGTTTTATGGGAAGGGAAAGCATCTATGTCAGGAGACGACAGAAGTTAGGGTTGTTCGGTCGTACGGTAAAACAAGCGAGAGCAAAATACTGTCATTTTGTAACAGATAAGTTGTCGATGGAAAACGCCGGGATCAGAATTGGGAGAATCGGAACATAAGGACAAAAAGATATATATACAGAATGTCGATCCAGATGCACTCAGAAGATCAATATGTGCTGATTTTGAAATCAATCCTTTAATACTGGAAAAAGGAAGCCGGCTGTCAGTAGTATTACAGGCTAGAGTGGTGCTGAGTGATCTATGCTTGCATTATTTATGGTGTAGAGGAAGACCGCTTGCTAAAGAGTTGGGTGTTAGTCCGCCGGCTATTTATTTATCCTCAGCTAGGATGAAAGGGATAACGACGTCAGCGACGATGATTTGAAAAGTTACTTGAAATAACTTGCAACGTCCTATCTATACATTATATCACTGAGTAATATGAGTAAAGTGCCACTGTATGCTGCTATACTTCATTTTCTCCGGTCTTTTATTGATA